>JAZKBH010000155.1:6383-20752 GCA_040388725.1 Verrucomicrobiota bacterium | reverse complement strand
GATGTCGTTGATTTCGCAGCCTATAGCAATCTTCCCACCGTGAACGCTTTGACGGATGAAGAGCATCCCTGCCAAATCTTGACTGATATTTTTACCTTCGAGGAAAAACGCGGATCCATTGCAGGAAAAACCGTCGCGTTTATTGGCGATGCCGCCTGTAACGTTCCTCGCTCTTGGGTAAACGCCGCTGAACTCCTCGATTTCCAACTTCATCTTGCTGCTCCCGAGGGATATCAATCTCCTCTCACTAATTCGAAGACTAAACTTTTTTCATCTCCGACAGAAGCCGCCAAAGGCGCACATCTTCTTTACACAGATGTATGGGTCTCGATGGGAATGGAAGCAGAAGCGGAAGTTCGTCAGAAAGCTTTTCAGGGCTACCAATTAAATCATGACCTCCTTCAATTAGCGGCTCCCGATGCTTTGGTGATGCATTGCCTTCCGGCCTATCGCGGCAAAGAAATTACCGAAGAACTTTTAGAAGAACGCTCCCAAGAAATTTTTGATCAGGCGGAAAATCGCCTTCATGTTCAAAAAGGGATTCTCGATTGGATTGTCTCTTAAACCCAGATTTGCATTAGAAATGGAGGGGCAGCTGCCCACCGCCTTCCCCGTCCCCGAGGCATAGAGCCTATGCCCCTCCATTTTTTATCACTCTTTTGATATATGGCTTTACAGATAAAATCGATTCCCATTGCAAGAGTGGCATTAAAAAGCTCGAGAAATCAGGACAAGCGTTGATCAAAAAACGAATGCACCCTTAAGCCTGTTTTGTTTTTTCTAAAATTTCACAGCTGCGTTCAATTCCGCTTTCTGAACGGATTTTTTCCCCAATCCCTTTCGCTTTTTCAAAAGCGTTCATATTTGAAAGCGCTTCAAACGCGCGACGGAAATCTTTGGCTCGTCGGTTCTTTCGATTGAGCACGAATCCGACTCCCAGGGCTTCGAGACGTTTGGCATTATTCGGCTGGTCGAAAGCATACGGGCATCCGACAGAAGGAATTCCAGCTCTCAGCGATTGACCGACTCCCCCGACTCCACACTGATGAATAACTCCTTTACAATAAGGCATCACTTTCTCATGAGGCGCATAGGCTACGGCCATCACATTCAGGGGAAGATCTTCAGGAATATTTTCGGTGCGACCTACCAAAAGCAAAGCTCGCTCCGAAGTTCCTCGAACAGAATCGACTGCCTCGCGATAAAAACTTCCGGGATCCAATACAGCGACCGTTCCTAATGTAAAAAGCCATGGTTTCTCCCCCGATTTCAAAAAAAGCTCGAGAGCAGGATCAATTTTCTCCTCTGAAGAATCCTTAAAGCAGAACCCGGTTTGTTTAAAAAAGGGAGGATAATCGGGAGCGGAAACAGCAAAATGCCGACTATAGAGCTGAAGAACTAATTCTTTTGACCACGTTCCAAAAACGTAGTCCGATTGAGGAGAAAGATTTTGCCTTTGATAAAAGGAATCCATGGTTTGACGAATCACTCGTTGACACCATTTCGCGCCCAAAGTCCAAAAGAGATCGTTTAAAATTTCGCCGATTTCTCCGGTAAAAGGATGATGATAGGCTCCTGCAGGAGCCGTGTATCGAGATCGAATCACACCGGGAGCTAAGACGGCTGTCGCAAAGGGAATTTTAGTTTTTTGTGCAACGACGGGTGCCGCTAGTACAAAATGATGGGCCAGGAGCAAATCATGAGTCGTCGCTTCTTTGGAAAGAACATTTACCGTCAGATCCAGTTGAGGCGCAAAAAACTGATTGATGAATAAATCCAAAGCCTTCAACCCCCATTGCTGATGACTGAGAATTTCTGGATAATCAAAAACAATATCGGGACTCACATAAGATTCCGTGGCGACGAACCCGACCCCTTGATCTCGGGTCTCTTCTTCCCAATAGGGATTCGCTCCTAGGGTGACTTGGTGTCCCCGTTTTTGAAGTGCCAATGCCAGAGCTAAAAAAGGATGATAATCTCCTCTTGACCCCCACGTAGAGAATAGAAACTTCACGAGGAGGTTTTCCCTAAAAATCGCTTAGCACTCCGTTTTAGAGAAATCACCGGATTATTTTTTGGAAGAGGATTCGGCTTTAGGATCTTCTTTGGAATCCGCTTTAGGCGCGAGTGCCTCTTTCGCTTCGGTTGTCAGCAACTTCTGTCCTTGTGAAAGTCTGGTCCGCTTCGGTTGCCCGAGATTGGATTGACCCCCTTGCACCATAACAAGACCGTCTTCGCCAATCGTTAATGCAGGTCTACTCTTGGAGGTCGCATGATATTCTGCCGTATGCTCCAGTTTTCCACTCAGAGCAATACGACTATATTGATACACCCCTTGTCCTTTTGGATGTAAAACATGCAAATTTCCTTCTTTATCAAATTTGATTTCAGGCTGGATGAAGGAGACGATATCTCCGAGAGAATAAGTCGCGTAGACTTTATTTTCGTCAGGTTCTTCCACTCTGATAAAAACTTGCGTGTTCGTGGAGGTCGGTGAAAACCGATAGAGGCTGTAGATACGTTGAACTCCGCCGACAGGCCTTGATTCACTCCAAATTTTTTGTCCATTCGCCACATTGAATGCAACCGTATGCGTGACGTATTGAACCCCTTGAATCTCGACCACTCCTTGCAATAAATACTGGCCAACATCCCGAATCGAATAAAGAGGAGTAATGTTGATCGTAATTGTTTTGCGACTACCGGAATCCAATTGAAGAGGATCGATCGTAAGTTTGTTGTCTTTCCGAATTCCAGACCCATCGGGAAGAGTCACCATAAAACTCAACCAATCGCCGGAAACTGTCAGGGGACTTCCTGTATTATTTAAAATCGTCAGTTTGACAGGAATGGGCTCATAAAGAAGAAATTGATCTCGATCCAATTGAATTCCAATTTGAATCTGAGCGGAAGCGAAGAGCAAAGTCGCCATGAGGGAAAACACGATCCAAAGTTGCTTCATAACAGAAGCTAGCCCTCTTTTCCTCTGAAAACCAAGTGAAATCCGTTTCGAACCTCATTCACTAAAAGGTTCTCTTTCACATCGAAAGTTCAGAATACGAAATCAAATCAATCCCCAGAAATTCGTTTCACCCAAATCACTTTTATTTTTTCCTCTTTGAAAGGAGGGATTTTGAGAGTTTCTCTTTTTTGAATCGAGCCGTTTGAACCAACACCCTGCCACTCCAGCTCCATCCCCTCAGGAGGAACCGTCAAAAAAATGAGATGAATGGAGTGAGGGAGATTGTCCCACGATCTTAAATCCGCTTCAGGATGAGTCACTGCTGAAAAAATCCCCGTTCCGATGGCCGCTAAGCCAAGAACTCCGGCGGCAATTCCACTCTTTTCGGTCTGACTGGCGACAACAGCGCCTCCTGCTAACCCTAAAGTTGCATTTTGAGTATCCTCTTTAAAGCTCGCCTTATCATCGAGGATCGCATCGATCTGACGTCCTCCACGCGTCGTGGCTTGATAGTAGATGTTCTCGCTCGTCGACGGAATCGATTGATCTTCTTTCTTCACTTGAATTTTTTCGATCGACGCAGGAATTTCCTTAAAACGAAGCTGCTCTCCAAACCTTCCATCGCCCCATTTGATCGGACCTTGACCGGATTCAAAGACCAAAACGACATTCGTCTTTGGATTGGGAAGACTCATTCCTTCACGATATTGGAAAAACTTTTTTAAACGTCCAAAGGCTTGATCTGCAGTTCCCGGATCATTTTGCGCATAGGAAGCGAGGGCCAGAGCGGCCTCCGCGACGGTCCAATCGCCGGCAAATCCAGGAGCATCATCGGCGGTGATATCCATCACTTCTGCACGCTTAAAGCAAGCCGCTGCATTTCCGAAATCTTGATCTTGGAGATAAAGAAGTCCTCGATAAAAATAGAGGGAAGAACGTTCGTAGGGTTCCCCTTTGAACCATTTTTCTTTTTCTCCGACGAATTTGCTTTTCGTACGCTCCGCTTGGGCCTGTCCATATTGCAAGGCTTCCACTTCATGGATCGCTTGGTCCCATGCTTCCTTCCCCAGATCCCGATACCCGAGTCGCACGGCCGCAAGTCCGCCTCGCATTGCATGAAGGACAGAATTTTGACGACCTTCGGAATAGAGAGCAAAAAACTCTGAACGTAGTTCGGGAGGAATCTGTTTTCGAGCAACCATCGCATTGGCGCTCTGAACCATTTCTGGTTTAATCTGGGTCCCTGATGAAGAACGCGGGCCATCCGCAGCACAACTCCATAAAAAGAGAAGACTGATCCCCCCAAGAGCTTTTTTAGATATTTTCATGAAACTTGGCCTTGCGTCGCTCGGCCTCTCCACTCCAAAAAACAATTAACGATAGACGGCGCTTTCTCGGCCTTCTTTTTTAATTTCATATTGGTTTTCCCAAACCAAAAGATCTTGGGAATCAACCAATTTGAAGGAAACGAGAAAATAATCGCTTTGACCTTTGCTATTCGACGCCGAAATTCCCTGAAGCTCTGCGGTCAAAATATAATTATAACTTGCGGCTTTTCTCTCCTGTCCGCCATGAACCGCTCCCGATTCTCTCAACTCTTGTTCACGTTCATTGGTTTTCGAGGAGACATCACGGGCTAAGAAACGTACTTTTCCCGTTCCATATTGCATGAGTGCACCCCGGACCTTTGTTGTATATAAACTGACATCGATCGGGGAAGCGCTTTTATTGACCACGGGCGTAATCATCACAATCGGAGGCTGAGAGGCTCCAGCAATCGCAGGAGTCATGAGAATGGATTGAACCGCTTTTTGAGCGGCAGCGGAAATGTCCTGAGACTCAACACCTGTTCCAGCAACGGCCCCTTGTGCATTGGGGTCTACATAATCGACTGACTTTTCTTCTTTGGCACAGCCGATTAAACCACCCACTATGACGATCAAAAAAAGAGTTTTTCTCATAAATTTCTGACAATGTAATCGAAGTCGGTCATTTTAAAAGTTGAAATTTTCCCTGAACTCTCCTTGACGAATCCCCCTCTTCAGGAGAATCTACTTGGTATGAGTCGAATTTGCATTCTAGGTCACAATGGAATGTTGGGACATTTCCTAAAAAAATATTTCGCTGACTTAGGCCACGAGTGTGTAACCGTTGAGAAAAGATATTCTGTCGCAGAAGCGGAAGTTTGGTTTGATGAACTTTTAAAGCTTGAACCTGAATGGGTTATTAATTGCGCCTCTGTCTCCGTCAAACCGAATTCATCCAAACAACTTCATTGGGAAGTCAACTTTTCGCTTCCTTTCATGCTCGCTAAAGCTCTCCCTGATGGAATCGGATTGATCCACCCGAGTAGTGATGCGGTTTTCCCCTCACGCGGCGGCGGACCTTACTGGGCCGAAGATCCCATGGCTCCGGATGATGATTATGGCTTAGCTAAAAAAATGGCAGAAGAAGCGGTCAGCCGTCCTTTTCATTGGATCATTCGTACCTCGCTCATTGGCCCTGAAATCGAAGAACCCAAAAATCTTTTCAGCTGGACCCTCGCGCAAGGAAATCAATTTTCCGGTTACTCCAATCATCGCTTCAATGGAATCACCACTTTAGAATGGGCAAAAATTGCAGAACGCATCATGAATGGAGAATTTGCTGACCAAAGACTTCTTCAGCCTGCAACGGATCCTGCGATTCCTCTGGCTGAACTCATGAAACTCATTCGAGACACGTGGCAGGCTCCCGCTCAGATTAATGCTATCGAATCTTCTGAGCCTCTTAACCGGATCATGATTACGAATACAGAAGTTCCTTTTATTCAAAAACAGCTCGCAGATCTTTATCAGTGGATCAATACGCACTAAAGCGTGTTGGTCTTTTAGTTTGTCGTAACATTCAGGACTCGCAGCGCTCGTCCCTCCAAGCCCCTACGACGATTTAAATCAAAACGATCTAAATTCCGTAATATTTTCGAATTCCCCAATTGAGCCAAGCCCTCGGGACGATTCTTAAAAGGAATGGCGCAATTTTCGACTGGAAAAGATCTCCCACGGCAATGCGAGGAGATGTTTGATTTCCTTCCACAATTTGAACGATGGCTTTCACCACACATTGGGACGAAGGCGCTTTTGCCATATCGGCTTCGATTTTTTTGAGAATCAAATTCCCACGATCATCGAGTTTTTCAGAAATGGCCATTGCTTGATTAAAATCCGTGCGGATATCGCCGGGTTGAAAATCAACAAATCGAATCTTTCCGTTTTCCCGCTCAATTTGAAGGGATTGCGTGAGCGCACTCAATGCCGCTTTGCCCATGCTGTAGGGCCCCATCATCGGAATGGGAAATCGCGCGGCGAGTGAAGTCACTTGAATCACCGTAGCCTGCTCATTTTTTCGCAGGAGCGGCAACATCTGGCGAAGGAAAAAATAAGGAGCGCGCACTAAAATACGCCATTGCCGATCCCATTCCTCCAAAGGAAAACTTTCCATACGCCCGAAAACACCATTTCCTGCATTATTGATCAAGATATGGATTGATCCCGCTTCTCGCTCGATCTGTTCTGCGGCCTCTGCCATGGAACAATCGGATTCCAAATCCATGACAATGGGATGAAAACAGGGACGTTGAGGAAGTCGATCCAAGCGACGAGAGGTTCCCCAAACTTCATATCCGAGATCTAAAAGCTTTTCCGTCATTGCAAGACCTAATCCGGCACTTGCCCCGGTAATGACGACCTTTTTGTTCTGTTGTATGTTTCCCATGTTCTTGAAAAATAAATCGAAAATTACAAATACGGATTCGTCTTTTTTTCCTGACCAATCGTCGTCGCCGGACCATGACCGGGATAAACTTTGACAGTCTCGGGAAGACTCATGAGATGCTTCCGAATCCCCGTGACCAAATCTTTCTCGTTTCCTCCAGGAAGATCCCACCGTCCGATTCCTCCCGCAAAAAGAATATCTCCACCAATGAGACGCCCCTCTTTCGCTTCGTAAAAAGCAACACTTCCTGGGGAATGTCCTGGAATATGAAAAAGAGTGAAATCGATTCCTCCACAGGACCAACTTCCAGAGCTCTTCTCCTCTACTGGAAGTCGCTTTGGATTTTGAACGGGGGGAATGGGAGGAATTCCCCACATCGAAAAAACTTTCGGATCTTCCACCATAAAAGCATCTTTTTCATGAATCCAAACGGGACAGTCGAATTGCTTTTGAATCGCAGCCGCATCCCAAATATGGTCAAAGTGCCCATGAGTCAAAATCAGGGATTCGACTTGAAGTCCTTTTTCAATCAATTCATCCAATGTTCCTTCAGGAGCATCGAAGCAGAGGACTCCTTTTGCTGACTTTAAAAAGTACGCATTTGTCTCTAACTGGCCGCCGCAAAAAACAGAGAAACTCATCGCTCGTTCTCTTTCGGGAAAATCTCACGGGAAAGGCTCTGAATTTGAGCGACAAGCTCCTGACAGTTTTTCCCCGCGATATCAATCTGATCGAGGTAATTTTTTACCGACTCATTGCCCTCAAGCTCACTCTGTAATAAGTAGGCATAGCCGAAAAGAGCCGTCAGTTGATTGTTAATATCGTGAATGTTTTTTCGGATCATCAAACCGGGCGCTTCTTTCGTACAACGAACCGCGAGATAAGTGCGAGCGAGAGCCCAATCCGCTGGAGAGGTAATTTTAAAATTAATTCCGGTATAAGGAACAACCTTTACGGGATTTCCAATTTTTTCAACGGCTGCGGTGTCATCTGTCACGACCGTTCCGGATTTCCGATTTTCCTGATAGGCTTTGAGAATCAAATCGCGTTTGAAAATTTGAGGAGTTTGAACGGCCCAAATTTTACTTCGATCCAATGTTTTTTGGATCTGCCCTCCCTCACCCATTTCTTTGAGAGTATCACTGGCAGGTGTTCCACAAACGGCAGCTCCGCATTCCTTCGCCACATCCAATACGAGTTGAATCACCTCGGCATTGACGAAGGGCCGAGCGGCGTCGTGAATCATCACATAGCCGCTGGAGGAATCAGACGCCTCGACGCCCGCTAAAACAGAGTCCTGACGCTCAGCTCCACCATCAACATACTTAACAGGAACAAAAGTATCGAGTGAGCGAACAGCGACTTCGAACTGAGGCTTCATCTCGGGACGAATGACGAGAATAACTTCTTTCACCAAAGGAGAACTCAAAATTCCCTGAAGCGTATGAACCACTAGAGGAGTTCCTGTGATGGGGGTTAAGATTTTATCAAAACCCATCCGTTGGCTTTTCCCTGCGGCCACAATAACGGCGCTTAGATGATCACTCATAAAAATTCCTATTATCTCGATCGGGGGAAACGAAGTTTGGAGGATTCCTTTTCCGTATCCTTTTTGGCGTTTTCTTCGGAATTATCCTCATAAAAAACAGGTCCATGCTCTCTGAGGTTCGTCATGAAAGAAGTTAAATCACGGGCCATTTTTTCATCATTAAGGAGCTTGGCCAAGGGGCCTTTCCCTTTTTGAGCTTGGGCCAGTAAGTCATCCGCACGAGCCAGAACCTTTTTCAGGGATTGAATGGCATCCTTCGCATCTTGCGTGGTTTGAGGCGTCATCACATCTTGATCCAATTTCTGGGTAATACTTTCTACCTGCGTGGCGATGGTATTCATCCGCTCCATAATCGGCTTCGCATTGGCCGCCAATTCATCGAACCCAGGAGCTCTTGCTCCTTTCACATGAGTTCCATCTTCCAAGTAAGGTTCGGATTCCGCTCCCTGTTGAACATCAACATAACGATCGCCCAACATTCCTTTCGACCCAATCACAAATCGGGCTCCTTTCCGGATTTTGAATGTATTTTGAATTTTCAAATGAACGGCAACGGCACGACCTTCTGCAATCGGATACGGTTGCTTTGTTACTTTTCCAATGGGAGCCCCTGCAAAAGTCACCGTTGCTCCTTTAATCAGGTCGCTTGCATTTTCAAATTCGACGACCAATTCGTAACTCGGTCCCATCCCTTGAGCAAAACCGCCAAAAACGAGAATCAATCCCCCCATCAATGCGAGACCCAGAGCGAGAAATGAGCCCACGACGATTTCTGTATTTGCATTATTTTTCATGATCGATTACTCCGTTGCGACGCTCTCATCCGATATCCCGTTCACGAAACGGTACACAATCGGGTCTTGCGACGACTTAATTTCTTCAGGGGTTCCTAAAAAGTGAATTTTGCCGTGGTGCAGTAAAGCAATACGATCCCCAATTTCGCATGCGCTTTTCATATCATGGGTCACGACGACATTGGTCATATTGAGTGTCTCATCCAAATGAAGGATCAGCTTGTTGATACTATCGGAAACGACGGGATCCAGACCGGAAGTCGGTTCATCGTATAAAAGTAATTTCGGCTTCCGTGCCGTTGCACGCGCCAAGGAGACTCGTTTCCTCATTCCTCCACTCAATTCCGCGGGCATTTTAGATTCTTGGCCAGGAAGATTCACGAGGCCGAGGGCTTCAGAGACAATTTGGGAGATCTCGGCTTCCGACTTTTTACCTTCTTCTCGAAGAGGAAAAGCGACGTTCTCTCCAACGGTCATCGAATCGAACAAAGCTCCGTTTTGAAAAAGCATTCCCATCTGATGTCGAATGGGGATGAGCTGCAATTCCGAAAGGCCCATTAAGTTTTGCCCTTCAAAAAGGACTTCGCCTTTATCGGGCATCATCAGTCCCATGATGTGTCGTAACATCACGCTTTTTCCGCCACCGCTCCGACCAATAATCACCAGCGTCTCTCCTCTCGGAATCTCCAGATCAATTCCGCGAAGAACGGGTTGCCCATTGAGGGTTTTATGGATGTTTCGTAGAGAAATCATATTAGTTCATCCACGCATTGAGTAAAAAAGTGATAAAGAAATTACAAACGAGTAATGCAATCGTCGAGCTCACCACGGCTTCCGTTGTCGCTTTACCGACACCTTGGGCACCATGACCACAATTTAATCCTCGCTCACAACAAATCGTACTGATGACAAAACCAAAAATAACCGATTTGATCAAACCGACGCCGACATCTTGAGCTCCTGTAAATCGCAGGCTATTATGAATATAATAAGCCGGCTCCACTCCCATTAAAGGAACACAAATCATATACCCGGCAGCGATTCCAAAAAAGATACTAAAACTGACCAACAACGGCATACTGATGACTAAGGCCAGCAATCGGGGAATCACAAGGTAGTCCGTTGGATAAACCGCCATAGAACGAAGAGCATCGACCTGTTCCGAAGTTTTCATCGATCCGAGTTCTGTCGAAATGGAAGCTCCCACACGAGCGGCGATCATTAATCCGCAAATAATCGGCCCCAACTCCCGACACATGGCGTAGGCGACGACGGGACCAATTCCAGAACTCATTCCGAGTTCACTAAATTTTAAATGAATTTGAGCCGCAAAAACAGCGCCGATACATGCTCCCGTCAAAACAACAACAGGGAGAGAGTTCACTCCCATGTAGACAATTTGTTGAGAGACGAGATTCCATCGAATCGGGAAATAACGTAGAGACCGAAAGATATCGATGAGCAAATGAGCATATTGCCCACAATGCCTCAGGAATCTAAAAAAATTCCCTCCCAATTTCCTTAGGAAGCCGATCATGCCGATAAAAGTAGTGGAAAGCCTCTTCTGGTCAAGACCGCGAAATCAAGTTTACAATTCCGCATCATTTCTCTTTAGTTTCAAGCTCATGAAACCAGGCGAATACTCTCTTGATATCCATTATTCCAAGGTAAGACTCTCTGCCACCTTGCATTACGTCAATTTGAAAAGCCTCGTGATTCTCTCTCACGGCTTTACCGGAAGTAAAGTGGAAGGGGGAAGATCCTTTGTCTCCACGGCCCGAGCGCTTGCCAAGGCTAAAATTTCAGCGCTTCGGTTCGATTTTATGGGTTCCGGCGATAGCAGCGGTGAGTTTTATGACATGAGCCCTGAATCCGAAATTCGTGATCTCAAAAACGTCATTCAATGGGCTCAAAAAAAGGGCTTTAAAAAAATTGGCCTTCTCGGTCAGAGTTTTGGAGGAGGAGTGACGATTTGCACCGCTGCTCAAACTAAAGTGGGAGCTTTGAAAACGATTGTCACTTGGAGCAGCGTCCCCTCCTTTAAATTTTGGCGCCCGACACCCGACGAGGCTCTTGATCCCAAGAAGGAAAATCCGATGCTGAAAGTCGGCCCTTCCTTTTATACCGATCGCCCCAAAGTCGATGTTCCGGAAGCCTATCTCTCCCTGACTCTTCCGAAACTTCAAATTCAAGGCGATCAAGATATTCCCGGATTTCGCGAAGAATTTTCCAAATAC
This sequence comes from Verrucomicrobiota bacterium, assembly GCA_040388725.1. Lineage (GTDB taxonomy): Bacteria > Verrucomicrobiota > Verrucomicrobiia > Methylacidiphilales > CAMAQI01 > CAMAQI01. The sequence continues at coordinate 9,457 of JAZKBH010000155.1, read as the reverse complement.
TTCCCGAAGGCACAAGGGGTCAAAAAACATATCGTCATCCCGACAGCAGACCATGTTTTCACTCACTGGCCTCATCGCAAACAAGTCATTTCGAAAACCGTTCAATGGTTCAGTAAGTATTTAAACGAATAGTTTCAAAGCTTGAAATCCATTTGGAATAGGGAAAGCAGGAAAACAGGAGTTTAAAACTCAACCCAGTAATCCTATTTCTTTTTTCCTGCTTTCCCTATTCAATTGAATTTCCACAAGTCCTCGAAAACGGCGATTTGCACATTTGAAAAGAACCGTTAGGCTCGTTCTATCATGAAAAAGAGCAAAGCTCCGAATATCGCTCAAAAAATTATAGACGCCTATCAGGATTACCTGAGTGAGAGTGGCAAAGCTCCTGAATCGGTCACTAAATTTTGTAAATCTCTCAAAATTACCGAACGGGTGTTCTTTCAAAATTTTTCCTCTCTTGAAGATGTAGAATCCCACCTTTGGTCGAATATGATCATCGAGGTGATTCAATCGGTTGAATCAGGAAAAGAGTTTAACCAATTTAATGCCGAGCAACGACTTTTGGTTTTCGGTTTTGCTTTTCTTGAAAAGTCGCTCGACTATCGCTCCACGATGCTTCTTCGATTCAAAAAAATCGGTCCCTTTCATCTCTCCTGTTCCTTGGAGGGGTTCTCCGATCAGTTCAAGTCTTACGCTCAACGAATCGTCGATCATGGCAAAAAAACAGGCGAGATCGCGAATCGAAGCAAGCTTCTCTCCCTTTACAAAGAAGGTCTCTATCTGGTTTTTCAGGGACTCATTCAATTTAACCTACGCGATAAAAGCCAAGGATTTGAACGTTCAGACGCGTATTGGGAAAAGTCGGTTAAACTCTGTTTTGATTTGATGAAATCCCAAGCCATTGATTCTGCCTTTGATCTTGCTAAATTTTTGATTCCTCAAAAAAGCTGACCCTCCCCTGGAAACCATGGCTCAAAAATCAATTCAGACCTCGCGCCTCAGTCGCTCAGCAAGTCTGTTGGGAACGGGGGCCAAAGTCGGACTGAATTATTTGAAGTACTACGGTAAAAAATCGATTACCGGCAATAGCGATAAAACAGACCTTCATCAGGAAAATGCAGTTGCTGTTTATAAAACCTTTTCTGAACTTAAAGGGGGACCGCTCAAAGTCGCCCAAATGCTCAGTATCGATCAAAATCTTCTTCCGGGGCCTTATGCTCAGGAATTTTCTCAAGCCCAATACTCGGCTCCTCCCCTTTCTTACCCCTTGGTCGTCCGTACTTTCAAAAGAGAATTTAAGAAAGAGCCTTTGGAAATTTTTGACACTTTTAATCCAGAGGCTTCGTCGGGCGCTTCCATTGGACAAGTCCATCTGGCTCAAAAAAAGGGCCACCGTTACGCGGTTAAAGTTCAATATCCGGGTGTCGCTCAAAGTCTCAAAACCGATCTCGCTGTCGTGAAGCCGATCGCCATTCGGATTATTGGACTCAATGAATCCGATATGGATCCCTACTTCAAAGAAGTGGAAGAGCGGCTCTTAGAGGAGACGGATTACGCCTTGGAACTTTCACGCTCCCAAGAGCTGACAAAAGCTTGTCTGCACATCCCTGGATTACGATTTCCTCGCTACTACAAAGAACTCTCGACCTCCAAAATTTTGACGATGGATTGGATGGATGGAATTCCCCTCGATAAATTTATCGAGACCAAAGCCTCGGCTACGGTTCGAAATAAAATCGGACAAGCGCTCTGGGACTTTTATCATTTCCAGATTCATGAGCTTCAGCTTTTCCATGCCGACCCACATCCGGGTAATTTTCTCGTTGATGGAGAGACCCTCTGTCCACTCGATTTCGGATGCACCAAACGAATTGATGATGACTTTTACACGAAAAATTTTCATCTTTTAAAGCCATCGCTTTTAGAGAATTTTCAGGAATTTTCGAAAGCGTTAGAGGCTCTTGGTATTATTCTTCCAAGCGATTCTCCTTCGAGCCGGGAGACGATTGTTAAAACAGTTCTTCCGTCCATCGAGCTCCTTGCGCGACCATTTCGCTGCAAGACGTTCAACTTCGGGGATGTTTCATTTATGCGTTCCATTTATGAAATGGGAGAACAAAATCACCAGAATAAGATCCTGAAAGACCTTCGAGGACAACGCGGTTCTCCTCATTCGCTTTATTTAAATCGGGCCTATTTTGGTCTCTATAGTCTCCTCGCCCGTCTTCAGGCGCATATCAAGCCCTCGACTCCGGCGTGGATTTTAGAGTCTTAAGTCTCACTACCGTCCAAAATCGGAACAAATGCAGGAGATGAGTCTCACACCAAGACACGAAGACACAAAGTTCGATTCGAGTCTCGAATTCATTGAATTTCTTCGTGTTTTTGTGGCTTCGTGTGAGAATAGTTTTAAAATTCAATCCCCCGCCTGCAATCGACCTTTCAAAACAGATTCTATTTTGGACACGAGCGATTAAGTCTCTCTTTTTCCGACTGACAAAATCGTTCTTTTCATGCAGCGTCGTCCTTCCTATGCGAAGCGTAAGCCAAATTGCCAACTCTGAGATTCTTGATCTCATTCCCTACGAACCCGGAAAACCGATTGATGATGTCGCTCGCGAGCTCGGTCTCAATCCACTCTCCATCATCAAACTGGCTTCGAACGAAAATCCTCTCGGCCCCTCCCCCAAAGCCTTGATCGCCATGAAAGAGGCGGTGGATAAATTGCATCTCTATCCCGATGGCGGCGGCTTTCATCTTCGCGAAGCAATTGCCGCTCATTTTCAAATCAAAAGAGAGAATGTCATTTTAGGAAATGGTTCCAACGAAATCATTGAGCTCCTTTACCACACCTTCACGCGTCCCGGAGAACACGAGGTGGTCACGGTTCGCAATGCATTTGCCGTCTATCATCTGATGGCCCAAATGTTTGGAGTGAAATGTATCGAAGTCCCGGATAAAAACTACACGCACGACCTCGATGCAATGCTTCAAGCGATCACCCCAAAAACCCGAATTCTTTTTGTGGCAAATCCGAATAACTACAATCTAGCGGCTACGAAACTGGGTTTCCA
>JAZKBH010000155.1:4072-6373 GCA_040388725.1 Verrucomicrobiota bacterium | reverse complement strand
CGATCGTTTTGTGAAAGCACTCCCGGATCATGTCATTCTTGCCTTAGACGAAGCTTATTATGAGTTTCTCGATAATCCTCCTGCTTCATTGGATTACGTCAAAGAAGGACGGAAAGTCGTTTTGATGCGAACTTTTTCAAAAATCCAAGGTCTCGCCGGAATTCGTATCGGCTATGGACTTGCTTGCAGTGAGATCTCAGATCTTCTTCAACGAGCACGCCAACCTTTTAATACGAACTCCATCGCACAAGCGGGAGCGCTCGCTGGACTCATGGACCACGATCATCAACGTAAAACGAAACAAATCACAGACCTCGGTCGCTCTCTCTTCCAAGATGCGTTTCAAAAACGGGGCCTTCCTTTCGTGCCGTCTGCAGCGAACTTTGTTCTCCTGAACGTCGGCGATGCCAATCACGTCTTTAAAGCCCTCCTTCAAAAAGGAATTATCGTTCGATCGATGGTCAGTTATAAGATGCCTGAATGGATTCGCGTGAGTATTGGAACGAACGAACAAAATCTCGCTTTTCTTAAAGCATTGGACGAAGTTCTTAAAAAAGCATGAACCTTCAACGCATCGCCATCCTCGCTCCGGGTCTCCTCGGCGGTTCTCTCGCTTTGGCGATTCGTGAGCGTCATCCCCATGTCGCTCTCTCTATTTTTGCACGACGAGATTCAGCGATTGAGGAGATGCGATCCTCGGGGCTCAAAGCGCATTATTTTACCAATCCGAGTGAAGCCGTTCATGACGCGGATTTGGTGATTTTTTGTATGACCGTAGGCGCGATGGCCTCCATTGCTCAACAGATCCAATCGTCTCTCAAGCCTCAGGCCATCGTGACCGATGTCGGAAGCGTCAAAGAAGTCGTCGATCACGAAATGCAAGCGGCTCTCGGAAATTCAGCCCGATGGATCGGAAGTCATCCGATGGCCGGAGGAGAAAAAACAGGCTTTAGCGCTGCACAAGCGAATCTCTTCGATTCTGCGACGACGATTCTCACCCCCACCGAGCATTCGAATTCAGAAGCTCTCCGTATTTTGAGCGAGTTTTGGAAATCCTTAGGATCGACGATTGTCATCTGCTCTCCCCAGGAACATGACCGTCGTGTTGCGCAGATTAGCCACCTCACGCATCTCACCTCTTCCGCTCTGGTCCGCGCAGTCTCTTCTGAAAGCATTCTCGTTCGAGGCCCCGGATTTCGAGACACCACCCGCGTTGCGGCGGGGCCTCCGGAGATGTGGACTGAGATTCTCCTTCAAAATAAAAAAGCGGTTTTGGAATCCATCACCTCACTTCAAAAAGAGATTTCGACGATCCAAAAACATCTTCAGGATTCCAATGCAGAAGGAATTAAAGAGTGGCTTTCCGGGTCTTCCGAGATTCGCTCAAAGCTATAAAGATCCCGAGAGCGCCGACCCACGCCATAGCGCTCAGTCTTAGGCACCATTTCAAAGGCTTATTTTCATAGCCGATTTCAATTTGAGTCACGCTAGGGTCGATCATAACTTGAATCGATCCCGTAAAAGAAGGCAATGGTTTCCGTGGCCCCTGATTAAAACGAATCCATAATCCTTTCAGAGCAACGAATTGAATTTTTAACAATCCCGTCTCTCCTTGCGGATCAATCACCAAGCGATTCCGTTGGATATCCCAGGGGACGGGATGCTCCGGATGATCAATAAAATGAACGATCGGATTGATCGAAGCATCCTCATACACCAGAACTTCTGCTCCCTCCTTCACAAGACGCAACCCTGGAATCCGCTCTATCTCCCTTTTATTTTCAGGTCGAGCCAACGTGGTGTAATAACGGACCGACCACTCTCTCAAGGAGGATCGCATTTCATCGAATCGCGAAAATGGAATAGAGTACTCCATTCCTAAATCATGAACCAACGCTTGGTTCTTTTGATCCAAGAGAACATCACATCCTAAAAACGAGCATTTTTGAACCATCGTCGGAAAAAGATGTCCCAAACTCGAAGGTGAAGTCTCGGCAAATCGAACCAATGCCAAAGGAACGCATCGATAGTTTTTATCCCACCACGGAGTCTCTAGCTCTTCTCTCGAGTGAATCGTCACAGGCCGACTCACCTCTAAAACATCATGATGGAAAAAAAGAATTCCATTCGCTGCAAGGACCAGAACCAAAACGCTGCGTACAAAAGATTTCTTCGCTGCGTCTGAAGAGAAAGTGAGGTCATTCAAACCAATCAAAATAAAAGGGACAGCATAGAGCGGAAAATGGAGGAGCCATCGGAATTGGAATCGAAACCCATTAAAAGGAGGGATCACCATCAATA
>JAZKBH010000155.1:0-4062 GCA_040388725.1 Verrucomicrobiota bacterium | reverse complement strand
ATCAATAAAACAAATAAAAAGAAAGCCAAAGAAAGAGAGATTAGAGCAAAAAAACCAAAGTGAATCGTTGCGGGGGAAGGAACTTTTCGTTTCACCATCAATGCAAGAATGAGAAATAAACCGATCCAATAGAGAGCATTAAAATGAAAAATTGAACTTAAGTGAGCAAAAGAGTCATGAGAAAATAAACCTAAATTTGCCTTACAAAAAACAGCAAAAGATTCCGTCACTAAAAACTTAGGAATGATCTTGATCGAAAAATCAAAAGGGAATGAGAAATGAAAAAACTCGACCATGCCGGAGGTGGAGGATCTCTGTCCTGAATTCCCTTGAGAAACAAAGCCTAAATAGAGCGCCGGAAAAGTGAGAAAAAAGCAAATCACAGACGTCCCACAGAGTCTTCGAATCCCCTCACCTCTTTTCGATCCCTGTTTTAAAAGCGGAAACATCAAAACATAAATCAAAAATAAAAAATTAGATTGGAACCACGTTTGAGGATAACCTTGGAGAAAATAAAGAGCTTCCAGCATCGCTAATCCTAAAATCGGCCTCCATCCTTTTTCTCTAAGGACCTTTTCAATCATGAACAAAATCCACGGCGAATAAGCGATCGCATAGGACATCACGATCCAAAACTTGCTCGTGATGATTCCAAAGGGCGAAAGGGCATAAATCGCTCCTCCGATCGCAGCATGAATGGAGTCCACTTTCCACTCTCTCAGAAATCGAGCCATTCCAAAGGCCCCTAAAGATAAATGAAAAATCGCCAAAAAATCGATCGCCCAAAAGGAATCTCCCGTGAATAGTCTCGAAAGAGCAACTGCAATGGGAATCGGAGGATAAAAAATACCTTCCTGAATCATGGTCAGATAAGTCTGCCCCAGATTTTGATACCATTGCATTTGAGGGATCACCCCCTCCTGAAACAATGATTTCCAGTTAAATTCATAACAGGGCAAAAAGAATGCTGTATTATCGTCCCACAAGAAAAATCGAGTCTGCCGGAATTCCAAAAACAGAAAAAAAGAAGCAAGAATGCTCGTCAATAGGATCACGGCAAGACGATCTCTTGAAAGGAATCCTTTAAATATGCCTCGCTTCATTCAACGCATTTCCGTTTTTGATCAACTCGTTTCACCGTTCAATCGTTCCTCTATTTTTATCTCTTTCGTTGGATTGTGACAATACGCATTCCTTTATACTTTTAATTTCCCTTCTTCCTTCTCCGTGCTAGCCAAGAGAATGCCTTCAACCTCTCTTCTTGGTGACGCCTCACTCGTCGGCAATCTCTTGGATTCGCTTGTCGAATCGATTCTGCAAAAACATCCCTCTCTCGAGAAAATCGCTATGGTCGGACTTCCTAAACGAGGCTATCCCATCGCTCTGCGTCTCTCGAAACAGATCCAACAAAAAACAGGGGTCTCCATTCCCGTTGGTCAAATGGATATCACCTTTCATCGCGATGATCTGGATCAACGCTCTCCCCTTCCTCAGCTGACTCAAATGCCCTTTGACGCAACCCATCGAATCATTCTCCTCGTGGATGACGTCCTCTTTACAGGAAGAACTGTCCGAGCCGCGCTTAGCGCCCTCACTGATTTTGGTCGTGCGGATAAAATCGAACTTATTTCGCTGATCGATCGCGGCCACCGCGAAGTTCCAATTCAACCCGATTACGTTGGAAAAAGTATCGCGACCGATTTCAAAGATCGGGTCTCGGTTCATCTTCAAGAAGTTGACGGCGAAGATTCCATTCTACATCAAAAGTCATGATCTCCCTTTCAAAACTCACGACGTATCTCGACCGCGAACTTCGTCATTCCGAAATTCAAGACTATCCCGGGGCCTACAATGGACTCCAGTTGGAAAATAACGGAAAAGTAAGCAAGATCGCCGCAGCAGTCGACTCCCATGCTGAAGTCTTGAAATCAGCAGCCGCTTTGGGCGCTGACTTTCTCCTCGTTCATCATGGACTTTGGTGGAATGATCCCCGCCCTGTCACCGGGATTTCTTATCAAAAAATTTCTCAAGCCATTCAATCCAACCTCGCTGTTTACGGATCACATCTTCCCCTCGATCTTCATCCTCGATGGGGAAACAATGCCGTGTTGGCTCAAAAATTAGGTTTCAAAAAAACAAAGCCATTTCTGGAAATGAAAGGGAATGCCATTGGGGTTTCGACTGAAACATCCCTTTCTCGCTCCATCTTACACCAAAAACTCGAAAAAGTTTTGGGCAACAAAGTTCATCTCATTGCGGGAGGCCCTGCTCAAATTCGCCGCATCGGCATCGTCAGCGGCGGAGCGGGGAACGATCTCGAAAAAGCCAAAGCAGAAGGTCTGGATACGTTCATCACCGGAGAAGGATCCCATTGGACCTATGGGTCTGCCCTTGAACTCAGCATTAATCTTTTCTATGGCGGCCACTATGCGACCGAAGTCTTCGGCGTTCAAACGGTGGCGAAACATTTAAGCCATAAATTTAAAGTCCCCTGGGTTTGGATTGATTCCCCGAGTGGGCTTTAAAATAGATTGATGCTCTTGAATTAAAAAGAGGCCATTTCTTCGCTCCATTCGCAGTGAATAGACACCATTCCTTAATGGAATCCAATTCTTCTTTTTGGAGGAAGCGGCGGGGGAGTCATTAACTGACGAATCGCTTTGAAGACCATTTCAAATTGTTGCCCGTGTTCACTGAATCCTCGTTCGAGAAGGTCGACTTTATGAGAGAGTTCTTGCACTGAAAAAGTCATTTCACGCAGCAGAATGAAGGCTCTCATGATAGCAACATTGATTTGAATTGCCCTGGAGCTGGATAAAACGCCGGAAAGCATTGCAATTCCCTCTTTTGTAAAAACACGAGGGAGATACCGACGACCTCCGTGACTTGAGATTCCAAATTGGAATCTCAAGATTTTAACTTCTTCGGGATTGAGTTGAAACATAAAGTCATCTGGAAAGCGACCGAGATGTCTTGAAACGGACTTATTTAAATTACCTGTGGTTACTCCATAAAGTTTGGCAAGATCGCTATCCAGGATGACTTTGTGACCCCGTATGGTATGTATAAAACGGATATTTGAGTAAGTGAGGATGTATTCATTCACCTGCAATGGGAGACGGATGTTAGAACGACAAGTGAGAACAACGAGACTCGCTGAATGAAGCGTGAAGATAGAACATGAATTTACCTTCGTTAGAAACCTCTTGTATGTATTTTGTGCTCTTTTCCCCTCTTCGTATGAGGCAGACTTTAACTGCTTTTAATGGGAATTGCTTTCTTTAAACCCTGCAGATCCCTGTCAAAAAACGGTTTCCCGTAGAGATTTTGTGTCGTTGTGCGAAACACATCTTTGAAAATGAGTCTTATTCAGTCCTCTTGGATTTTGCTCGCTTGGAGTCGCGTCGCATTTGAAGGAGCTCAACACCCAAGGCAAATCCCATCGGAAGATAAATAAATGCTTTGGAGACATGTTGGTGAAACCCTTCCATAAAGAGGGTGACTCCGATGACGACCAAAAAAGCTAAGGCTAAAATTTTGATCGAAGGATGATCTTGAACAAACTTGGCAACCATCGTTGCAAAAAAGAGAACGATCACAAATGAAACAAGCACCGCGGCAATAATAATCACTAAGTGAGGAGTCAGGCCCACGGCGGTAATGACGGAGTCGAAGGAAAAAATAATATCAAGCATAACGATCTGCGTAATGGCTGATACAAATGTCGTTTTCCCTGAAGGGGCATCGTCGTTGATTCCTTCATCTTCCACAACATGATGAATTTCCCTCACCGCTTTATAGATCAGAAAAAGTCCCCCTGCCAGAAGGAGAAGATCCTTCCAGGAAAAATCGAGCCAAATGGGATTCGTCATTCGAATTAATGCGGTGGCTCCGAAAAGAACCGCAATGCGTGCCCCTAAAGCAATGCTCAATCCGATGATCCGTCCTTTAGATCGAACCTCTTCGGGTAGTCCTCCCGTCACAATCGAAATAAGAAGAACGTTATCAATCCCTAGAACGAGCTCTAAGCCGACTAATAATGCGAAGGTCGCCCAGGCGTTC
>JAZKBH010000154.1:5218-5865 GCA_040388725.1 Verrucomicrobiota bacterium | reverse complement strand
GCCAGGTCAACAGCTCGTCGTCCGACTCCACCCGCTTTGTCGCGGGCCTGAAGGATGGCATCCCAATCCTGAGTTTTTTTATAAAGCAGGAGCTGGGCCTCTCTTTGATATGGGGCCTTATTATCTCACTTGTTTTGTGAATCTTCTTGGGCCTGTTTCGGAAGTCATCAGCATGACGAAAAAAAGTTTTTCTCATCGTCTGATTACGAGTCAGCCCAAGGCAGGCACGCTGATTGAAGTCGATGTTCCGACACATTCGATCTCAACTCTCCAATTTAAATCCGGGGCGATCGGATCGCTCTCAACCAGTTTTGATGTCTGGGGAACAAAAATTCCCAATATTGAAGTCTATGGAGCAGAGGGGACACTTCTTGTTCCTGATCCGAATACGTTTGGAGGAAGTATTTTATTTAAATCGAAGAATAATAAGGAATGGAAGGAAGTCGCATTTACCCATTCGTATTCTGAAAATTGGAGAGGGATCGGTGTTGCAGATATGGCTTTAGCCATGATTCAAAAACGCGCGCATCGTGCCAAACCTTCACAACCATCACTGGGCCATCTGCGACGTGCCCGCATTCACCGACGCCCTCGAGTCGCTGGTCACCGACCCCGCGCGCCGGGACCTTCTCGGGACGGCTGGTGCC
>JAZKBH010000154.1:3820-5208 GCA_040388725.1 Verrucomicrobiota bacterium | reverse complement strand
CATCTCTCTTCAACAAAGCGCCAAGCCATCGCGATTGGAACTCCTTGCGTTCAGCCCGCGGCTTTACCGCTTCATTTAGTTGAAGGTATTCAAAATAACTGGAGCTAGATAAACTTCAATTCACCTCAAAAAGAGACTTTATGAAATTAAATCAAGTGGCAGTTCAGCTTTATACCTTAAGAGACTTTTGTCAGACGACCTCTGACTTTGCGGTAACCGCAAAAAAAGTAAGAGAGATCGGATTTCAAAATGTAGAGCTCGTCGGTGCAGGTGTGGTTCCGGATGAGGAAATTATTCGTATTCTGGCGGGTGAAGGACTTCGCTGCTGTTCTTTTCATGAATCTCCTGATCTGATTTTAAAATCCCCTGAAAAAATCGTTGAACGCTTAAATCAAATGGGATGCCACTATGTGGCTTATCCTTTTCCTGCTGGAATCGATTTTAAGTCCGAATCGAGCGTGATCCAATTTGCAAAAGATTTAAATCACTCGGGAGAAGTGATCCATAAGGCGGGAAAAACGCTTTGCTATCACAATCATGCGAGTGAATTTGAACGTCCTGTCTCGAGAACGGTGTTGGATATTTTATACGGAGAGACATTGCCTCAAAATCTTCAAGCAGAATTAGATACCTATTGGATCCAATTCGGAGGATTTAGCCCAGTGGAATGGTGTCAAAAAATGAAAGGGCGTCTTCCTTTACTGCACATCAAAGATTATGGGGTGAACCCGGAAAATCATCAGCCGATTTATAAAGAAGTCGGATTGGGGAATTTAGACTTTAAGAAAATTATTGCTGCGGCAGAAGACTCCGGTTGTCAGTGGTTTATTGTGGAACAAGATACGTGCCCTGGAAATCCATTTGATTCAATTCAAAAAAGCTTCGAGTATGTGAAGCAACAGTTGGTCTCCTAAAAACAATAGAAATCGAATGAAGCGGAAAATTCGTTATGGCATGATCGGCGGCGGACGTGGCGCATTTATTGGCGGGGTGCATCGCATTGCTGCCGCAATGGATGGGGAGATAGAATTAGTCTGTGGGGCTTTTTCATCGGACGCTGAGCGATCCAAGCAAAGTGGATTAGATTTATTTCTTTCGCCCGATCGTTGCTACGGTTCGTATGAGGAGATGATGCAAAAAGAAAAGAGCCTGCCTTCTGATCTTCGGATGGATTTTGTTTCGATTGTCACTCCGAATCATCTTCATTTTTTGCCCGTGAAGATGGCCTTGGAGCATGGATTTCATGTCCTTTCTGATAAGCCGGCGACGTTCAATCTTGCTCAGGCGTTAGAGTTGCAGACGATCATCGATCAAACAGGAATGCTTTATGGACTCACCCATAATTACACGGGGTATCCTCTCGTCAAAGAAGCGCGAGATTTGATTCG
>JAZKBH010000154.1:0-3810 GCA_040388725.1 Verrucomicrobiota bacterium | reverse complement strand
AGTAGTGGTCGAATATCCACAAGGGTGGTTAGCAACTCGTTTAGAAGAGAGCGGGCAAAAGCAAGCGTCATGGCGAACGGATCCGACGAAAACCGGAGCGGGGGGATGTGTTGGGGATATTGGCACACATGCCGAGAATTTGGCGGAATACATGACCGGGCTTAAAATCCGAGAGCTAGCGGCAGATATCACCTCTTTTGTGGAAGGTCGCACTGTGGATGATGACGTGAACGTTTTACTTCGTTTCGAGGGCGGAGCCAAAGGAGTGCTTCACACCAGTCAGATTAGCGTGGGGGAAGAGAATAATCTCAATATTCGGGTTTATGGAGAAAAAGGCGGCCTTGAGTGGCATCAACGGGAACCGAATACATTATGGGTCAAGTGGCTGGATCAACCGATGCAGGTTTATCGCACGGGATCCGGTTATTTAGGATCGAATGCCGCTTTGGCGACCCGAACCCCGCCGGCCCATCCGGAGGGCTATCTCGAGGCCTTTGCGAACGTTTACCGTAGTTTTTCACGGGCGGTTCGTTCTCGCGTTGAAAAAACAGACCTGAGTGAGTCGGATAACGATTATCCCAAAATAGAAGAGGGGATCCGAGGGATGAAATTTATTGAAGCCGTCATTTCTTCTTCTCAAGCCAACTCCTCTTGGATTTCGCTTTCGATTTAACCATCAACCGAGAACCTTCATTATGTCACGACCTGTCACTCTTTTTACCGGCCAATGGGCTGATCTGCCTTTGGAAACGATTGCCACAAAAGCAAAATCATTTGGCTATGACGGCCTTGAGCTCGCGTGTTGGGGCGACCACTTTGAAGTTGCCAAAGCAGACCCAGCATATTGCGATGCGAAGAGAACTCTTTTAAAAAAGGCAGGACTCGATTGTTGGTCGATCTCGGCGCATTTAGTGGGACAAGCGGTATGTGACAATATTGATGAGAGACATCGATCGATTCTTCCGGAGGCAATTTATGGGGATGGAAACCCGGAAGGGGTTCGTCAACGTGCCGCGCAAGAAATGATTCGAACGGGTGAGGCGGCAAAACGATTTGGAGTGAAGACCGTCAATGGATTTACGGGGTCTTCGATCTGGCATCTTTGCTATAGCTTTCCACCAGTGCTTCCGGGACAAATCGAGAATGGATATCGAGATTTTGCAAAGCGATGGATTCCTATTTTAGATGCCTACCATGCTTTGGGAGTTCGGTTTGCCTTGGAGGTTCATCCGACTGAAATTGCCTTTGATATTGCATCGGCGGAGAAGGCGCTTCAGGCCATTGATTTTCATCCTGCCTTTGGGTTTAACTATGATCCCTCACATTTTGGCTATCAAGGGGTCGACTATGTGGCCTTTATTCGAAAGTTTCATGACCGGATTTTTCATGTTCACATGAAAGATGTGGCTTGGAATTTAGGAAATGAAGCCGGTGTTTTTGGAGGTCATGTGGATTTCCATCGTCCGAACCGGTATTGGGATTTTAAGAGTGTGGGGCGTGGGTGTATTCAATTCGAAAAAATTATTCGAGCGTTGAATGACGTGAGTTATGCAGGGCCTCTCAGCGTCGAGTGGGAGGATGGAGGGATGGATCGCGAGTTCGGAGCGACAGAAAGTTGTGCCTACGTCAAAAAATTAGACTTTCCGCCATCCAAAATTATTTTTGATGCGCAGTTTTCGAAAAGTTAAGGGCTTTTGAAAGAAGAAGATCTCATCATCTCGAGATGATGAGAGAAGGAATTAGTTTCCGCCGCCACCCAATGCACCACCGAGCATGCCGCCGCCCTCCCAGGACTGCGGTTTATTCCAAGGAATATTTGAAACATGGTTGGGATCCGTGTTGTTCGGATCTTGCGAAGAAGCACAGCCATTGAGTGCGATAAAAGCGGCAGAGATCGTTAGGACGAGCACGAATTTTTTGAGGAAGGCTTTCATTAAGGAAAAGCTAAGTCAAAAATCGAGTTTGCGAAGAAGAAAAAGAGATTTCAGTTTAGTTAAAAACTTCGTCGCCTTCTTGAGCGGCAGACTTCGTCATTTCAGGAATGATATCTGCAACACAAGTGTGAGCTTCGGTGGAGACGACTTTAACTTTACCGACGAATTGTTTATCGCGGTAAACGACGAGAATTCCGTTTTCAACAACACCGTCTAAGTTTCCGACGTTGAGAACCACAAAGTTCCATGCTTGGTTGACCTTCAAAATTTTACCGCTGATGCCAGGAGGCATTTCACCTGTTTTTGAGCGTTCACGGAGATCATTCAAACGAGCCACTTCAGATTTTTGAGCGCTGAGGTCATCTTCAATCTTCTTTTTGTCAGCAGTGACGCGATCGACTTCTTTTTGTGTTTGAGCAACAGCTTCTTTCAATTGAGAAGGAGATTTACCACCGAGATCCGCTTCAATTTTATTGAGCTTATCCATCGAGGTGGTGAGTTGTTGTTTGCTTTCGTTGAGATTCTTATCCAAGTCAGCGAGCTTCGAGGTGAGATCAGAGACCTTCGTGTTTAAAGAGCTATTTTGGCTCGTTGCGTCCGCAAGCTTTCCTTCGAGATCTTTCACTTTACCGTTTGCGGTCTCGAGTTCTTTCTTCGTTCCATCCCAACTCTTCGTGGTGGTTGTCAATTTAGACGTCGTATCATCGAATTGTTTATGGAATTCATCCCGTTGTTGGATGATGGTATAGCCGAAGTACCCGCCTGCGAGAGAGGCGAGAATTGAGATCACGAGACATGCTTTTGCGATAACAGACATTTTTTCCGTCCTTTTTTTAGGATATTCCGTAAAAACTTCCAGAATCTTGATCGGAAGTCAATTCTAATTTTAATCTCTTTAGATGAATTATTTTCAATAAGAGCGAACGCATGAAAATTTTATTAAGTCTTTAATTCAAAGTTATTTATAGAAATTACTATTTTTCTAATAGTATCAAAAGAAAGTTTTTTTTCTGAGTAAATAAAATCAAAATATTTTCTTTAATGCTAAAAATATCAATCACTCTCTTTTAGGAGAGTGGAATTCTATTCGAGGAAACATTTTTGTTCAGGTTTTTGAGGGTATTTTGAAGGAGTTCATCGCAAGCATCGATTTCAAATTTGAGCCATTCTGTTGATTCGGTATGAGCTCCTAAGGAGACGACCGTTTGGGCTTCAGCTCGATCATTGGTGACCACCCAGATGCGATCGGGATGAGGGAATGCCCCTACCGTTCTTTCAATTAAACTATCTGCCGTTTCATCTTCGGAGGCATAAGCCACAATCATCGAGTTCGTCGGAGTGACTTCGTTTCCTCGTGTTTTTCCATCGAAAACAAGAGTGACGCGCCATCTTCCGGTATCATGCAGCACTTGGATTATTTTGATAAGTTGATCTCGTGCGCTTCGAGGTTTGCGTTGGTGCAAAACTCGCAGATCGTTCCATGAAAAAAGAACGCTATGGCCATCGACGAGTAGATATTTGACATCCGACATGCTCTCTTCATTTTGAGAGGATAAAAATGAAAGTAAATCAAAACTACCGCATCGGCGTGGTCTCGGATACCCATAATGTTTGGCATCCACGTGCCTCCGCTCTGCTTGCGGGGGTGGATGAAATTTGGCACTTGGGCGATTTGTGTCGTGAATCGATCGTCGATGAGTTGAGAGTGCTTTCCGATCGAGTTGAAGTGGTCTTAGGAAATAATGATTTTGGTTTGAGTTATCCGATGACTCGGACGTTAGAAAGAATGGGATCCATTTTTTATTTAATTCATATCTTCCCGGATGAGCTTCCAAAAAATGTGAAAGGGATTTTAGGGTTAGTTATCATTGGTCTT
>JAZKBH010000153.1:0-2973 GCA_040388725.1 Verrucomicrobiota bacterium | reverse complement strand
ACCCTTCAGGCCCGCGACAGAGCATCGCGCCATTGACTCCGAGAGGCTCTCCAATCCAACCGTCATCAATCAATTTCCGACAAGTTTGAATCCCCGCGCCCATAAAAGTATCCGGAGCACATCCTAAAAGAACGTTATTTTTTCGTGCCGTTTCAACCAGCTTTTGAGCTTCTGATGTTTTAATCGAAATCGGTTTTTCTGAATAAACCGATTTCCCCGCTTCTAAACATTGGAGGGAGAGCGAATAGTGAAACTGCGGAGGCGTTAAATTGATGACGAGGGAAATCTCAGGATCTTTTAAAATTTCCTCAACCGTACACGACTTTGCTCCGGGGGTCGCTTCGAGTGCGGTTTGAACAAGTTCGGCCTTTAAGTCAGAAACCGCTTCCACTTTAAGCCACGGAAATTTTTGAAGATTTTTAAAATAAATAGAAGAAATGTTACCGCAGCCGATGACCGCGACCTTTAAGGGAGTATGAATCGACATATCGAAATCCTACCATTTCCTTAAAAAATAGAAATGGACGCTCTGATAATTAATATGGACTTTTTGTCCATCACCTTCGGAGAACTATTCGATTTTTTTGATTCCACGCCGATGCAGCACGAGGTTTCTCCCATAGAGGATCGGCAAAAACAGATTCCCTAAGATCAAAGGAGCTTTATCTAGATGGATCACGTAGATCAAAGTCAGAAGACTCCCGATAAAACTTAAATACCAAAAAGCCGCAGGCACAACGATCTGTTTTTTTCGTTCAGAAGCCCACCATTGAATGATAAAGCGAGAGCCAAAGGTAAAGGTTCCTAAAAAACCGATGACCATCCAAATCTTCGAATCCAAATAGAGCCATGGAAGATAAGAAGAAAGATAAGGTGCTAAAAAATTTTGTTCAATACTCGATCCCATGTAGCGACTTTGTTAGCTTTGATCGCCCAAAGGACAATGAAATATCAGCCACGGAAAGAGAAACGTATTGATCTGTAAAAAAAAGAAGCCGGTGCGCCCCACCGCACCGGCTTCAACAACTTGAGGAGGAATGAAATTGCTATCTATTTAATTAGACAACAGTTCCTTCATTTTCGTTCAAAATAAGATGATTATTTTTAATAAAACATTTAAATAATTGAATATAAATGACTTACAAAAATAGATCCTTTACGGAAATTGATATTTGGTCACGCGTCGCCACTGTTTTGAGCGAAACTTTCTCTTCTTCCATCAGAGCATCAACAATAATAATCTTGAGCGCTCCACGACTTTCTGCCGCTTCAAATTGCTTCCCTAATTTCGCAGCTGTAAATGAATACTCCACAGAGCGCCCAGCCTCACGAAGTTGATGAATGAGACCTAACGCCTGTTCGCGATATTTCTCGTCAGGAATAGCCACGTAATAATCAATCTTTTTAGCAATCGTCGGCAAAAGGTTTTTAGATTTAAGAAGCTCTCCCAATACCACATCCCCCATCCCAAAGCCGAGCGCAGGAAGATCAACATCACAAAGATTTTTAAGGAGCGAGTCATATCGTCCTCCGCCGGCAATCGCTCGAAATTCTCCCGAACGGTCAAAAGCCTCGAAAACAATCCCGGTATAATAAGCCAAGCCACGGACAATCCGAAAATCGACTTGAACAAAATCTCCAAGTCCCATCGCCTTGAGCCCTTGAACCACCGTCGAAATTCGTTCGCTGGGTGCTCCTTCTAAAAAGATCTTTTCAATTTTTTCTGCCAAAGGGCCAAGCTTCTCCTTGGTGACTTCGGGTTTTTCGCGTTCACTTTTATCAATCGCTTGAAGTTTCGCGTACCACTCCGATTCAGGAACCCCATTTTCTTTTAAAAAATCGATCCAAAACTGACGATCACTCATTCGAATCACAAAATCCTGCGAGGTCAGTCCAAAGCTCTTGAGCGTATCGATTAAACAGGCGATCAATTCCACATCCGCACTGAGACTCTCTTCACCTACGATATCACAATTGAGCTGATAGTGTTCACGTAGACGTCCTTTTTGAGGACGCTCGTATCGAAAAACCTGAGGAACCGCCATCCATTTCATCGGCTTCTTAAAATCACGATGGCGAGCGGCGATCATTCGCGCAAAGGTCGGCGTCATCTCCGGACGCAAAGTGACCGGACGCTCGCCCTTATCGACAAAGTTATAAAGCTGACCGACAATTTCTTCTCCTGACTTTTTGGTAAAAAGATCAAGAGATTCGAGCGCAGGACCATCATACTCGACAAAACCATAGCGACCCGAGATAGACTTCCATTTCTCAAAGATAAAATTCCTTTGAGCCATGGCATCGGGGTAAAAGTCACGAAATCCATTCAATGCTTGCATGGCGTGGATTCAAGGGAAGGCAGAAATAGAATCAAGACAGTTCTCGTTTCCACCGATGAGCCATCCCCCGATAAATGAGATCTTGGGACCTCAACCACGTCCCGTGGACGGCAACTTTAAAAAAGAAAATACCGTTTTCACCACAGAGAAAAGGCAGAGACACAGAGTTTTCAGAGGATAATTTTTAAAATTCAAGCTCGAACAAGAAGCACATTAAAGTGAATCAGCGCTCCGACAATCCTCCAAAACTCTGTGTCTCTGCCTTTCTCTGTGGTGAAAACGGTATTCGTCTGAAGTTGATCCCCATGCGAAGCGGCCATTGACCCCAAGAAATGACCAAGCCCAATAACAGAATAAATATTATCGATAAAAGGCTAATCTTTAACGATTTTATGCTAACCTATTTCCTCCAGTGGATTAACTTTATTTTATGAGTTCAACCGCATCCGTTCTTGTCACAGGTTCTAGCCGAGGCCTTGGAAAAGGAGTCGCCCTCGATCTGGCCCGTGCCGGATACTCTGTCGGCATCCATTATGGGAACAACGAAGCCGCAGCGCTTCAAACTTCCGAAGAATGCAAAGTGATTGCGCAAAAACCCCATCAACTATTTCCCATCTTCAAAGCCGATCTTTCC
>JAZKBH010000152.1:4079-9049 GCA_040388725.1 Verrucomicrobiota bacterium | reverse complement strand
GGGTAAACCGACAACACGCAAAAGCATTGTCCAATTTATATTTGAGATCAAAAAAAAAGCGAGTCATGAATGACTCGCTTTTTTGTTTAAAATGAATGCAGTTTAAATTCCACCGGGAGTGGTTTGAGCAGGTGTCACTTGACCGTTTCGACCACCTTCAAAATTTTTGAAATTATTGAAAACCAAAGGATCGCGCTTATCTCCGACGAGGAGCTCTCCTCCATTATCTTTCTCTTCAGATTGAAGATTATCGGTTAAAAGAGACGCGACTAAGTTACGAAGCGTTCCTTCAACGGTCGCCCCGGGGTTCGTTCTGCCATCAGGAAGTGTAGGAGAATTTCCTTGCACAAAGGAAGCTACAGGATGGAAGACCACCAATGAATTTCGAGAATCATCGCGAGTCATATGATCCCCTAAAAACGCGCTAATGAGCGCGATTTCATGTTGAAGCTCGAGACCACTCATCGCAGGAATAGAGCTAAAGGAAACCGTTTTAAATGAATTTTCTCCGGGAACAACCATCGGACGCATAAAAAAGACTTCTTTTCCTGATCCATCTTTTCCTTTCCAAGGGCTTTCAAAGGCTGCCACGATCATTTTGCCGTCGATAAAACAGACAAATGCTTGCGAACCTGTAGCGGAGGCCACTCCATTCGGAGTTTTGATGCTAAAATCTTGAGAATAACCCTCATTCTTATTCACATCCGCAAAAAGACTTCCGGACTTTAAATCGACTAAGGTTGAGATCGTCTTCCCGTGAAGAGATTGTGAAATGGTAACTTCTGTCTTTGGATCAATCGTTAAAAGATGTACCCCTCCGATAATCGCAATCGCCGAGCCATTTTCTTCCGTATGAATCACGGATTGAGAATTCGCCATGGCTTCATCATGAACAGGCTTCCCATCAACAGACATAGCTCCTTGAATGCTGACTAATCGAACGTCACCGAGTTTATCTTGTGAGGCACGAGCTAAGATCTCGGGTGAAATCGATTTCATTTTACCCATCGAAGTCGTCTCGGAAGCTTTAATGGAGTCTGCTGTAATTGAACCTGACAAAGTAGGCTCGGTGGATTGACGATCTTTAGTCGAAATATTTTTAGAATCAAAGAGGCCTTTAACTCCCTCAGTTTTCAAAAGAGTAAAAATATCTTTATTGGCAGTCTTCTTCTCCGTTGTTTGAACCTCTGCAATAGGGGAAGAGCTCACTGTTTGCGTGGTCGTTTGAGTCACTTGAGCTTCTTTTACTTCCTTCTTCACGACAGGAGTAGGAGTTGGAGCGGGCGGAGCAGAAACGACTTTGGTAGGCGTAGAAGGAGTATTTAATTCCGAAACTTGCATTTTTCCAATAAAACCAGGATCAACTTCTGCTGTTTCGAGATTCGATGCATAGTGAATCGTCACGACGGCATTACCGTCGGTTTTGATCGATTTGTTTAATGTTGTCAAAAGAAATTGGGAACTTCCAACAGAAACTTGCTTGCCCACTGTGCCTTGTGGAATTTCAGCAATTAAATCTCCCTTTAAATTACGAACAAAAAGATTTCCTGAATCGACTTGGATCCGAAAATCATCAGCTAAAGCTGCAATAAGTGTAATAGCTAAAAATGAGACAATAGAGAGGCAGTGTTTTTTCATGGATAATCTCCTAGGCTCCTAAATTGCCTTTAATTTCAAAAAGATCAAGGTGTTTTTTTGATTTTCAATTTCCTGCAAAGACCACAGATTTAAAAGGTTATAACGACTTTAGATCGAGAAAAAAGGGTCTTGGTTGGTTAATTTTAGGCTTTGAATCGCCTCGCCTATTTCTTCCTGATCCAGACATCGATCTAATTGATCCAAATCGACAGTGACTCGAGTCTCTCCCGCTAACGCTTGGTTTGCGAGGGCTCCTCGTCGAAAAAGCACCGTCGACCAATCAAAATCGATGCTCTCCCCTAATATGCCCTCCAACTCTTTGGTCAGCACCGGCAAGGGTTTAGCCCCTCGATTTGCCCTCTTTTCAATCATTCCGAGTGCGTTGTAGAGACGAATACAACTCTCTTGGCTTTCGCCATTGACCTTCATTTGACTTCTTTCCTCAAAATACTCAGCTAAATCATCGAGATAATTTAAATCGGGAGAACAAAGCTCCAATTCGCCTTTTTCATCTACTTGACTATAAAGATAGCGACTTTTGAGGATCTCTTGAAAGAGTAGATTTAAAACTTCCTCGGGAATCTTAAGAACAAGAGAGGCCTTTTCTGAAAACTGGGAAATCGGAAAGTTCACCTGCAAAATGTCTCCTCCCGCTCGGGATTCCACAGTCATTTTCAAAAGTCGGCAGAGCATTCCTGCGTATACAAATCGATTTGGCAGCTTTCTTTGTAAGTTTTTCTCATTTTGTCGTACAAGCGTGATCGAATGATCCATCCGCTTCAGACGAATTTTCACGTCTTTAAAGATTCCTAAAACCCAGGAAGGCACTCCTGCGAGAAATTTCTGAGGATCGAGATCTTGATAGACATCTAAGACAACATCCGTGAGCGCCTTTACACTGGCAGAGCGTTTTTCTAAGGTAAAAATCGAGACCGTTCCTACAAACTCACTCTCTTTAAGAACCTCCAGAGGAATTTCAAAATCACCTCTCTGCTGATAAACCAAGAGAGTTCCCTCTTTAATATAATAAAGAGTCCCAGAGGGGTCGCCCTCTCTAAATAAGACCTCGCCCATCGGAAGCTTCAGCTGAGTAGGAGACATTGAAGTTATTCTACCTTACTTCTAACTTAATTAGAAGTATTTTTCATTTGGCATTGATCTTGCAGGTTAAACCAGAGAATCCCAAGGACGGGATCCCCATCAACGAAAGGAATCGAATGATATACGCCCCTCTAGCTAGCTCTCAGGCCACCCCTAAGGCCATTCATTCATCCCCTCATAAGACTCAGAGTCCCAAGCATAAAAGCGATGAAAAATCGGCTTTTGATTCTCAATTAAAAGACGCCCTTCCTGATTCAGAAGACTCTGATAAAAAGGAAGTTAAAGAGAGTAAACTATCCACGGAGACTGCCGACACAGCGACTTCTTCTGATACGACAAAAGGCGAGAGCAAATGCGACCCTCTTCAGACTCTTTTCCCAGCCCAAATGAATATTGCAGTTGCTGAAACAGCTAAAAGCGATTCCAGCAATAAAAGCGCGGCCGATGGAGTTATTTTCCCAAACACGGAAAATAAATCCGATACTCCATCATCAGCTTCAGTTCCTCTTCCAGAATCAACCCCCACTTCTCCTACTCCTTCGACATCGCCAACGCTTTCTCTTATTTCCTCCTCGACCATGAAAGGAAATTCCATCGAGGTCCGGCCGAGTCGAACCAATTCCAAACAAGAGAGTTCACAAAGCTCAACAACCATCACCAACACAACACTCTCCTTTAATGAAGGGACAGACGACAATATCACAACCTCTATCGATCCTTCTTTAGAGTCATTGATGGCCTCTATCAAAGACACCCCTGTGGCGATTGATGATAAAAATCCTCTCAACTCCCTTCTACCGACTCCCGTTTCACAGGATACCCTTAAAAACGCAACCTCAGATGCAAAACCCGAATCCCTCACGTTAAGCTCGCAACATCGTCTTGAAACGGTTTTAGATTCCGTTTTTGAAGAAAAACCCCTTCCGACTCCGCGACGAATTGAAGTCCAACTTCAAACTCCTCAAGGGTCTCAAATCACACTCTATATCGCCCGCGTCAATCAAGAGCTTCGTGCTCAATTTAGCGCAAACACCAATCAGGCGTTTACGTGGCTTCAAAACGAAATTCATCAGCTTCGAACCTTAAACTCAGGTGAATCGATTCGCTGGCTCCCCGCTCAAATGGAAGCGACTCCACTCAAAACGGAAACAGCCGGAAAATCATCCGACGAAGGCTTCGGAAAAGATAAAGATCGGGATAGCGACTCCTCGGTAGAATCTCTTTTTGATTTATTCAAACCCCTAAAACCATCAACCCGGAGGCTCGCATGATCCCCCTCATCGCAGGCATTGCAGCAGCAGGACCTATCGCCAGTATGTTCTCAAAAGTCACACAGTCGATTACGCAACCCAGTCCCGTTAATCCCGCGCAATTCAATCAATCGATGCAAACGGCGGCTGCACAAAAGCCCGAGCAAATTCAACTCAATGCTCTCCTTCAAGGACGAGTTCCCGCACAGCTTTCCCCACAGGAACAGCAGCAGCTTTCTAATCTTTTGGTTGGAAAAACCGTTCAAATGACGGGAATGGGAGGAGAACAAATTCAAGGCATTATCTCTCAAGCCCAAAACAACGGAACAGGAATTCAACTTGGCATCCAAGGCCAGAATATTGACCTCAACCAAGTCGCCTCGATTCAAATTTCTTAATCCAACCCTACCAAAGGAAACCTTATGAGCGTCACCAGTGTAGATCCCTATGCCTCTATCAACAACAATCCCGCGAATTCAACGACGCAAGCGGCATCGTCGAATTCAACCCTAAACTTTAACGATCTCCTTTCTATTATTGTCACCCAACTCTCACAACAAGATCCGTCGAAGGCCGCAAGCACGACTGATTTAGTGAATCAGTATATGTCGATGGCAAACCTTCAATCTTCAACCACCTTAAAGAGCAATTCCGATGCGGAAGTGAGCCAAGCGAGACAGAGTTTTGCCGCAAATCTCATCGGCAAGAAGGTCAACGTTCTTGATTCGAATGGTAACACCGTGACAGGTGCAGTGGACCAATCTCGAGTCTCTGGAACGAGCGTGATCCTCAGCATCAATGGAATAGATTATGACTCTGCTTCCATTCAAAATTATCTTCAGTAATCCCAACCCAAATTAGAGGAGGTTCTTATGATTCGTAGTATGTATTCGGCAGTCAGTGGTTTGAGCAGCAATCAGTTCAAGATGGATGTCATCGGTAACGATCTAGCGAACGTCAATACCATCGGTTATAAAAGTA
>JAZKBH010000152.1:0-4013 GCA_040388725.1 Verrucomicrobiota bacterium | reverse complement strand
GCGGGCATTGACGTCGGATTAGGATCTCAAGTGGCTTCCACGGATACTCAGTTCACTCAAGGAGCCTTCCAACGAACCGACATTCCGACCGATGTTGGACTTGCTGGCGATGGATTTTTTATGCTCGGAGCAACCTCGGCTTCAACGACGCCCGCTGTCTATAGTCGTGCAGGAAATTTCACCGTCGATTTGGATGGCTACCTACGCTCTCAGGATGGAAATTACGTTCTCGGAACCCTCGGAACTGCAGCGGGATCGGGATTCTCCACCAGCGTCGCAACGAACACCTCCTCTGCCGTGACCTATACCACAGCAACTGCTGCCACAGGCTTGGTCGCTGTTCGAATTCCAACATCCATTACCGGTGGCACCCCGAGCCCCCAAAATGTTGCCAGTTTCAGTATTGGATCAGATGGAAAAATCGTGGTCACCGGCGATAATGGCGCAAGCTCGGCAATCGGATTCCTCAGCGTCGCCACTTTCCCGAACAATGAGGGACTCTCCTCTGGCGCCAACACGAATTGGTCTGCAAGTGATGCCGCTGGAACACCCTCCGCAAATCCTCCCGGAACAGGAAAAGCAGGAAAAACTCAGTCCGGAGTTCTCGAACTCTCCAATGTCGATATTGCACAAGAGTTTAGTGAAATGATTGTGACTCAACGAGGGTTCGATGCTAATGCCCGAACGATCACAACCAGCGATGAAATGCTCCAAACGGTTACGAATCTAAAACGATAATCTCCTCTAGATAAACGGTCTGAATAAAATGCCGATTTACGGGAGAACGAGACCCCGTAAATCCATCGGATGGAATCAAAAAAGACTCTGAGAAGCTCGCTTCTTCTCAAGAGAATGTAAAATCAATGCTAAAAATGATTTTTCATTCTGAAAAAACCGTTTAGAAGAGATGGATCTGATCCAAAGAACCAACAAGCGAGAACCCTATGTCTGATAAACCTGAAGAAAAAAAAGATGCGCCAGCAGCTGAACACGGAGCAGCCCCCGCTGAATCCAAAGGAGTTTCCACAGGAATGTTCTTTGGGGTCGTTGGCGCTATGGTTCTTTTTATGTTGGGTGGAGTTTTCGCTATGTGGAAATTTATGGTAGCTCCGACTCTTGAAAAAATTCAAGCCCCTCCCGCCGCCGTCGCCAGCTCTGAAGGAGAAGCTCCTGCTGCCGCAGAACATGGAGCAGCAAAAGCTGAACACGGTGAAGGCAAAAAAGAAGGCAAAGAGGGAAAAGAGGGTGGCGAAGGTAAAAAAGAGGGGAAAGAAGGGAAAGAGGGCGGTGAAGCCAAAAAAGAAGGCGAACATGGCGGATCGAGCCATGCATCCGGCTCAGGTAAAGGACTCGGCGAATTTCCTCTCTCTGATATTCTCGTCAACGTCTCCGGAACACGGGCAGGACGTGTTTTAAAATCTTCAATTAGTTTTCATGCCCCTCAAGATGTCATTCAAGAGCTCGAAACCAATCAAGCCAAAGTCCGGGATTTAATTATTCAAATCCTTTCACGAAAAACAATGGATGAGCTGACCTCCCCAACCGCTTATGGAATGATTCGAACGGAGATTATCACCAATATCAACGCCCTTCTGACTGAAGGTAAAGTGGATAGCGTGAGTTTCACCGAATTCATTATTCAATAAAAGGGAAAACGAGTTTCTCATGGCCGATCCAAATACATCCTCCGCTGAAGTCCTCTCCCAAAATGAGGTGGAAGCCTTATTGGCAGGATTAGGAGGGGGAGGAGATATTGGATCGGGCGAAATGACCGTCCTCTCTCGCCGAAAAAGAAAAGAAGGCGAGAACAACGTCGTCCAAGGCTACGATTTTCGAAGCCCGGTCTTTTTATCTCCCGAACGTCTTCGTCGTCTTCGCATCAAGCATGAAGAAATGATCCGAAGCATCGCGGCTCGTCTTTCCACTTACCTCCGTCTCGAATTTGCCATTCAGATGTCTCGTCTTGAGACGATTGCCTATAAAAACATTCTCGAAAATCTTCCGGTTCCGAGTCATTTGACTCTTTTTAAATTGAACCCTTTAGAGGGAATGTGTCTTTTTGATCTCGCCCCTCGCCTCGGACTCACCGTTTTAGATCGAATGATGGGTGGACCGGGACATGGAGTTAAAAACGAACGCGAATTTACAGATATCGAAGTCGAAGTTCTCCAAAACTTTATTCGAATGGTGATTAAGGAATACGCCGATGCTTGGTTGAAATACCAAAAATTGGATATGGAAATCATTGGCCACGAAAATACCGCACGATTCCTTAAACTCGCCAATCCCAATGAAGTCATGCTCTTTTTGGAAATGGAAGCTCGCTTCGGGGATGTCGTTGCAGGAATGCGCTTTGTCTTTCCTTTTTATACGATTGAAGCATTGATCGACTCGCTCATGGCAGAAGTTCACGCGAATCTTCGCGATGAATCGAACCAATTCAAACTTCCCGAGGATGAAAATTCTCCTCTTTATCAATTTCCGATTCCCGTTTCCGCCCACTGGGAAGGATTCACAATGACGCTACGCGATCTCAACCATCTTGCGGTCGGTGACGTCCTTTTTTTAGACAATTTAAAATGCAAAGAAGCAATTGTGAATCTAGGACCGCAATCCAAATTTATTGGGACCGTTCATACGAATGCGGACCAACAAGTGACTGTCAAAATCACTTCCAAAATAAAACCCGATACGCTTCAAAGCGTTATCAATATTCCAGGTAAAGAATAACAGGAGAGCGTCATGAGTGAAACCGTCAGCGATGTAATTATGGATATCTCGGTGGGACTCAGCGTCGAGCTCGGTCGAACCCAAATGCAGGTTCGCGATGTCATGGGACTGGCTCCCGGGACGGTCGTTGAACTTGAGAAAAAAGCAGATGAACCGGTCGATCTCTTCGTCAATGGACGACTCGTCGGTCGCGGCGAAGTCGTCGTGGTCAACGACTCATTGGGCATCAAAATCACTGAGGTCATGAAGCAATAAATGGAACACACCCTGTCATGGTGGAGATGGCTCGTCCTCTTTCTCTTTATGGGAACATTGGTAGGAACTTGGATCTATCTCAATCGTTCACGCCTTCACCCCAAACAGTGGCTCTCTCCTTCAGCATCGCTCATTCAGGTTCTAGAAAAAAAATGGATCGGCCCGAAAAGCTATCTCTCTGTCATTCGCGTCGAAAATCAGTTTTTTCTTCTCTCACAAACCGCAGAAGCAACCGCCTGGCAAAAACTCGATCCTTTGGACCTAAAACAAATCACGACTAAAAGCGGAGTTCCTGATACTCCATCGCCCCCGAAGATTTCATGAAAACATTCCCCTCTTCATTTCGAATTTTAAAGGCAATTTTAGCAATTTGCCTTTTTGTTTTTTTGTTCTGCGAACCTTCTTTTGCACAAGCCTCGAACGATCAAATTAACATCTCCATTACCCAAGGCGGAAAACCGGGAAATTTCTCTGTTAATATTCAGCTGCTGATTCTCTTCACCATTCTCAGTGTCGCTCCTTCCATCTTGATCATGACCACCTCGTTTGTTCGGATCATTATCGTCCTCTCTTTTCTTCGTACGGCTCTTTCCCTGCAACAACCCCCGAATCAAGTCGTCCTTGCTTTGGCTCTTTTTATGACTTTTTTCATTATGAATCCGACTTTGGATACCATTTATAAAGAAGCGCTTGTTCCGATGCGGGAGAATAAAATCACAACGGAACAAGGGCTTCAAAAAGCAGGCGAAACAATGAAATCGTTCATGCTTCGATACACGAGAGAAAAAGATATTAAACTTTTCATGGATCTTGCCTCAAAACCAATCTCCAATGTGAATAACTCCGAGGATCTCCCCCTCTCCATTGTCACGCCGGCCTATATGCTTTCCGAGATCAAAACGGCTTTTCAAATGGGGCTTTATATCCTGCTTCCTTTTTTGGTCATTGATATGATCGTGGCCTCAATTTTAATGTAGATGGGGATGATGATGCTCCCGCCTCCCGTCGTCTCTCTCCCCCTTAAATTG
>JAZKBH010000151.1:0-17880 GCA_040388725.1 Verrucomicrobiota bacterium | reverse complement strand
CGACTCACCTGATGCGTTCCCATCACCACAGGCACTAACCCCACCATCGTTAAGATCGAGATGCTCAAGATCGCTAACGCCACTAAAAGCTCGATGAGGGAAAATCCTTTGCTCAATTGAGGCCTATGAGAGGGATATTCAGTCACAGCTTTAAAAGTAGGCGTTCCCTTTTAAAAAATCATCTCTCTCTTCAGAGATTTCAACTTTTAGGAAACTCCATTCAAGCAATTTAATTTTTGATTGCGCAAGAATACCATAAAGCCGATCGCAAAAAGCATTGCAAAGAAGATCGACGGCTCTGGAACAGCAACTGCTGCCGTCACGTAACCATTCGCATCGATTTGACCTTGAGCATTTCCATAATCAGAAAAGCGAAATAAACTTAATTGCGCCGCTGTTAAACCCGCAGAGGAAGTTCCAAATCTCAAAAGATCTGTTCCCTGAGTAAAGCCTGTAATCGTTAATGTAAAACTTCCCCAATTCAAGGATGAGCTATCCGCAAAACTTAAAGATTCCGTCCCCGCACCAAAGAAAATCGTCGATGAAGAAGCCAGACTGAGAGTCCCCACAGTATCATTTTGGGAATTCAAATTTAATGCACCGCCATTCAAAGTGAACGCCGCACTATCTCCCACTTGATTCGAGGCGTCCCATTTTAAAGTCGCTCCACTATCCACGGAAGTCGCCACGTTCCCAATCGCATTCACTCCTGCAGTCTTATTCAGTTCAAGCGTTCCGGAAGCGACTTGGACTGTGACTGTTCCCGCACCACTCGCAAAGGTATTGGCACTTGTTCCACTGAACTTCACCGTTCCATTTCCGGTGGTCTTAATCACGGTTGACCCCGAAACTTGAGTTCCCGAGATCACTCCTGTCACATCCATAATATCTATCGCATTCGTTGCATCAAAATTGTTCGTGTACGCGCCTGCACCTGCCCCCGTCGAGATCGTCACGCCACCGGCTTGTGTCGCGGTTCCTCCTCCACTGATCGTCGTTCCTAACGTCATATTACCTGTTCCCCCGCTTCCACTGTTAAAAGCAACCCCGCGGGAGAGACTCATTCCATTGGTCACTAAATAAATTTTACCCGTTGGACTCGCGGAGCTTGTACTCCCCATACTCAATGAGCCATTGGAAAAATCGCTCATCACGTTCACCTTTCCCGTTCCTAATGAGCGAATCAAAAAACTAGAGCTCGACGCTCCGGAAACGGAAGAAGCATTAAAGTTAAGCGTTCCACTAGTACTATTATTCACCGAAGCTCCTGCTCCTGTGACATTGATTGGACCGGTGATATTGACAATGCCGGTCGATGCATTTTGAAGGACTGACCCCGTCGCTAAATTCGATTGACCTGAAAAATTAACGGTTCCTGATCCAGCATTTGCAAAGACTCGGTTTGCGGCAACTCCTACGGTTCCATTAAAATTAGCTGTACTCCCGGATGCCGTCGAAATTTGCATCGAAGATCCCGTCGTTCCAGCTGCATTCGAAACCGATACTGCCGAATTAAAGGTCTGAGTAGTCGCCGAACTTAAAGTCATCACCACCCCGGACGAGGCACTATTAAGATCCATTGTGAGAGTTTTCGCTCCGGTACTTCCAATAGTATAATTTTGAGACGAGACCCCAAAAGTGATTCCTTTTACCGTCGTATCTAAACTGAGATCGACTGCTGTATTCCCCGTCGACGAAAAAGTCGCCGTTTCGCTATTGGTATCGGGAATATTAGCCGTCGACCAATTGCCGACGGTATTCCAGTCACTTGTCCCTGTCTGCCAGGATTGAGAATATCCGGTCGCCAGGGTGAAACACACTGCAATCACGCCTAATAAAGAGCTATTTTTTGCTTTTCCTAAAAAACGAATATTCATCATCGACTCCATTTATTAATTATCCAATGAATGTATAATTACATTAGAATGAAATTTTGTCAAAGAATAAGTCTCCAGAAAACATAAATCAGAACTCGAAAGAAGGATCTACGTCAGAAGATAAAAATCGTACCTAAAAAATTAAATCGTCTCTTTTAAGAATGAAAATAAAACACGAATAAATATACTTAACTCATTTAAATTAAAGGAGTTATAAAATTAAACTTTTAAAAAAATCTTCCGACGTGTCATCGCCGAAACTCCATAAAGAGCCAGCAAAGTGAGCCCCAAAGCATTCACTCCTCCCCACCATCCTCCCAGACTCCAAAAACACCAGAAATACTTTTTAAGATGAAGGATTTCAAGAAAGGTATTTAAAAAATCAGGAAATAAATATGCAGCCAATGGATTAACTCCGATTGGTAAAAAATAAATAAAGAAAGAACGGCACCCTTTCACATCCACAAGAATATAAAGAATCAGCAAACAAAGAAGACTGACCCCTGAGGCAACGAGAGTAAATGATTCCGTCCCTCGAATTTTACTAAACCCATGCAATGGTCGAAGTAAAAATCCTTCAAAAACTAAATAGAGCCCTAGCAGTAAACCCCACAAAACCAACTTTCGAACATTTCCGGGATTTTTTAAAAGAAAGGTTCCAGCGATCACCCCCGTCATGGTGATGGAAGAGCGACTCCCCCAAACTCCGCCGATATCGACGACTGAGTTCATCCAGTGTCCCCCATGAAAAGATTCCGATCGCGTCCAAATATAAAGCGCGATCATCAGAAAGAACATTCCCCCTAAAAAAACGAGATTTCCTCGTCCGAATAAATAACAGAAAGAACAAATGAGATAACACCATCCTAATACTCCCAAAATCCCCCACCACGAAAGCTGCATCCAGACGACTTTTCCAGAATCCAATCCTCTAAACCTCCAGAGTAAAAAAGCAACCCCTAAGAGACCTATCCCTTTAATCAGACAACTCCATCCTCGAGCTCGTTGTTCTAACAAAGGGGAGAAATCGGTCCAAATCATAAAAATGGAGAGATACAAAAAAAAGTACCACAAAGAACGACTCATCCCTGTATATTCCTCTGAAAAGAATTCTCGGTTCACCAACATCACTCCAATCACCATTAACCCAAATGAGCGTTCTAAAATATAGCGCACCGCCGCCCAGTTATTTTTCTCTTCAATAAACTTTTTATGAAAAGCAAAGGGGATACCGACTCCCATAATGAATAAAAATGCGGGAAAAACAAAATCAGGTATCGTAATCACCCCATCCCATGCTCCCGCATGACGAAGCATGAAGGGGATTCCTTTCATCCCGGCGATTCCATTCACTAAAACCATCA
Organism: Verrucomicrobiota bacterium; assembly: GCA_040388725.1. Lineage (GTDB taxonomy): Bacteria > Verrucomicrobiota > Verrucomicrobiia > Methylacidiphilales > CAMAQI01 > CAMAQI01. The sequence goes on along the minus strand of JAZKBH010000151.1, from coordinate 14,639 downwards.
AAAAAATATCGATCCCCCGAAAGATATCCAACGAGATGAGTCGAGATGCCTTTGAGGGACTTGTACTCATAAATAAAAATGTTCGGACTGAAAATAAACGACAGAAAAATTATAGTCCCATTTTTCGTTCGACGCTTTTCTGAAGACCGAAATGCAAAGACTTCAATGCCGCTCCCTGTAAAAATCCATCCCAGCCCAATGACGATCTCAATATTTGGAAAGGGAGCCCCGCATGTTCGATCCGTCGCTTGAGAATGCCGTCTTGAAAAAGCTTGAACGCATCTTGATGAATTAAAAGATCATCCATACAAAGCACGACCGCTTGCGGATCTAAGAGATTACATAAGCTTGCCATTTTTTCTGAAAGAAAATCGATCGATTTCCTAAGTTCAACTCCACACTTCTCCGACTTCCCTCCACCCTGATCCTCCCATGGATAATTCGAAGGAATCAACGCCGCATCGATCTCACCTGCGGTTGAATTGAATCCTCCATACAATTGACCATCAATCACGATGGCAATTCCAAATGAGTAACATTTTTTATTGGAACTCGATTTTGATCCGGGAATCGCAATGCAATAGATAAAATTGTCAATCCCATGGGCGACTCCTAAATACTTCTCCGCATAAGCGCCGCACGCCGCGTCTCTCATCACCGTAATATCAAAGGGAAACTCATCCTTTAAGAGGCGACTCAGTGGATAATTCTCAAGATCCAAGGGCAATGATTTCAAAACAATTCCCTGACGTGAATCAACCATCCCGGGAACCCCCACAGTTAACCCCGCTCCTCTCTTTAATTCGAGATCATGGCGTTTTAAATGTGCGCTCAAATAATCGGGAAATTTTTTCAAAAAAGCCTTAATTCCCTGATCCACAGGAAATACCTCTTGCGAAATAATATGTCCTGCCCCACTCATAATGCAGAGCTTTCTCTCGCTTGCTCCCAAAATTAACGCAGACGACCAAATAGAGCGGGGAGAAATTTCAAAAAGAAGATTTTTAGGTCCTACCTTTTTTGTCACCGCTCTTCCGGCATCCCGAATAAGACCCATCTCGACAAGATCCCGAACAATATTTGAAACCGTTGAAAGCCTCAACTTTGTCTGCTCCGCAATTTGAATCTGCGTGAGAGGACCTTGCGTGGAGATTAAATAAATCACCGTCGAACGGTTATGAACCGCCGAGGTCTCACGATTCATCTTATAAATGGAATCCATAGTTTTAAGCTGCGGCGGCTCTTTTTGTCGACTCACCGACCCCAGTTACTTGATCACCACATTCCGAAAGGAAACTTTTTCAGTCCCTGCTCCGATTTTTGCATCGGGGTTCGTAAAACAGATCTTAATTCCTGCAATACTTTTTTTGTCCTCGTCTGTAAATGGACGTTTCATATAGCTTTTAAAATCGCGCTCCTGATAAGCGACAGCTTCCCACTTGGCCGTCAATGGTTGATACTTTGCCTTTAAAATACTGACAGCCTCTCCGTCCTTATTATAAATGGCGACATAAACCAAAGCCGCTTTTTCAGGCTGATTGCTCATCACTTCAAAAGTAATTGAAGGATACATCGTCATATCAACCGTTTCATCAAAATCAAACTTTGCACCGATCCCCCAATCCGCACTCTTCGTCCAATCGACCTCAATCGTGACTTCTTTCTCGTCACTATAAGTAGAAGCAAGTACCCCCGTTCCTGAAACTTGCCATCCCCAGTTTTTTTTTGGCTTCACGCACAACAGAGAAAAATCTTCCGCATGGAGGATGAAAGTAGCCATCAACGTGAGTACAACCATTAAAATTCCATTTTTCATCTTCATTTCATGACTCCTTATATTTTAGAACTTTCAAAAATTGATCTCTCTCTGAGTTCACTTTCAAAAGCCTATCCGATCCTTTTATTTTTGCAAAATAAATGAATCCGATATTAAATATACATTCAATGGATTATTAAAATTTGACAGCAAGCTTTTTCTCGTTTATTTTTAAACCCATGAGTAAAATAGCCCTCTGGTTCTTTCTGGGTACGGTCACTGGAGCTTCGCTCATTTATTTCTACACTCATCAGACCCCCGTGGAAGTTCTTCCCACTCCGCCAAAAGCCATTACTTCAATGGATCAATTACCTCCCAAGCCTCCAAAAAATCTAGAGGAGAAGCCCCTCTCCCCTGCTCCTCCTCCAGCACCCTTACCTCCACCGTCCCAATCCGCCGAGATGCTTCCTCCACCCCCGTCCCCCCAAGAAGCTCCCGTTGTCATCGAAAAGCTAGAGAAGCCTCCCCTTCCTCCTGCAAAAAAAATCGTTCTTCTCTGCCAACATCCCGCCTCAGAAATTCAAATTCCTGAAGACCTTCAAAAGAACTCTCGTTCCGCAGATATTCTCTCCCCCATGTGGTTCGACATTAAAGATGACGGACAGATAGCCCCTCGAAAAGAAGGTATTATCAGTCCTGCCACCCCTGTTCACCAAGAGTTCTGTAAGCAAAACAATATTTTGCTCATGCCTATTTTTCGAAATTTTTCTCCCAAAAAACTACTTTCTCATCCCGAAGTATTTCCCGAAAGCGCCCACAATATCGTCGCAATGGTTCAACAGGAAAAATATGATGGAATCATGCTCGATATCGAAGAGGTTTCGGAAGAATACCGCGAACCAATGAATCAACTCGCGTCCGAAATCCGAAATGCCCTGAGCGAACGTCATTATAAATTTGCAATCGCGGTACCTTGTCATGGTCGCGCTTGGGACTACAAGTTTCTTTCGGAAAATGCCGATTATCTATTGATCATGTTTTACGACTATGTCGGCACTTTTAATAAAAAATATGTTGGCGCGACAGCTCCGTACAAATGGACAGAAAGAGGTCGGGATATTTACACCGATCTTAATGCGATCTTAGCCACAGGCGCCTCTCCCCAAAAACTTCTCTTTGGGGTTCCCACTTACGGTAATACTTTCACCTTAAATGCTGAAGGTCATTGGACCAATATTGAAACTCGTTACCTGCGCAATCTCGTGGATACCAAAGCCCAATATCAAGCAGAGCGATTGTGGAACGATGAAATGAAAGCTCCCTACTTCGAATATCAAAAGAATCAAACCCATTACCAGGTTTGGTATGAAGATGCAGAATCTTTTGACTTCAAATTTCAAACTGCCGACAAAAATAATTTAGCGGGAATCGGGTGCTGGGCCATTGGCTCTCCGAGTAGTGATTCGGGTCCTGATTTTTGGCCTGCGGTTGAAAAGTATAAAGCCGCCCCCCGTCAGCCCTAACTTTTCCCTCTTTGAAGCAAGATCTTCTCTCAGAGAGGATTCCTGGGGAAAACCACGTTTATTTCGATTTTTAGAACGTTGGATGAATAAGTTTTAAAAAATTAAGTATTAGTAATTTTTCACATTGACCCTCTGAACGATTCACTTATTCTCGCCCGCGCATTGAATTAATAACTAGGAGAAAATACATTTATGACAAAAATTGCGATTAACGGTTTCGGACGTATTGGACGCTTGGTCTTCCGAGCCATTGTAGAACAAGGCCTTTTAGGCAAAACCGTCGACGTCGTCGCGGTCAACGATCTCGTCCCTGCCGATAACCTCGCTTACCTCCTCAAATACGATTCGACCCAAGGAAAATTCAATGGGACTGTCTTCAGCGAAAAATCGTCTCCTTCCGCCCCCGAAGATGACATCCTCGTCGTCAATGGCCATAAGATCAAATGTCTCGCCGTCAAAGAAGGTCCTGCCGCTTGTCCTTGGAAAGATCTCGGCGTTGAACTCGTGATCGAATCGACCGGTCTTTTCACCGAAGCAGAAAAAGCAAAAGGTCACATCACCGCAGGCGCCAAGAAAGTAATCATCAGCGCTCCCGGTAAAGGCGAAGACATCACTGTCGTTGTCGGCGTCAACCATGAAAAATACGAAGCTTCGAAGCACAGCATCATTTCGAATGCCTCTTGCACCACGAATTGCTTAGCTCCCGTCGTTCACGTTCTTTTGAAAGAAGGAATTGGAATCGAAGATGGTCTCATGACCACGGTCCACAGCTACACCGCAACGCAAAAAACAGTCGACGCTCCTTCCAAAAAAGATTGGAAAGGGGGACGCTCCGCTGGAATTAATATCATCCCTTCGACCACAGGTGCCGCTAAAGCCGTTGCTTTGGTCTGCCCTGAAGTCAAAGGAAAGCTCACCGGGATGTCCTTCCGTGTTCCAACTCCGACCGTTTCTGTTGTCGACTTAACTGTCCGCACCACCAAAGAAACGAGCTACAAAGAAATTTGTGAATTGATGAAAAAGGCGAGCGAGACTTATCTCAAGGGAATCCTCGGTTACACCACCGATGAAGTCGTCTCTACCGATTTCATTCACGATACCCGCTCTAGCATTTTCGACGCCGGATCCGGAATCGAACTCCATAGCCGTTTCTTCAAGCTCGTGAGCTGGTATGATAACGAATGGGGTTATTCCAACCGTTGCGTTGATTTGCTCAAGCACATCATCCCGACCCTCTAATCCCTCTCCAAGGACCTTATGCCCAAACTGACCATCCGTGATCTTTCGCTGGAAAACCAACGTGTCTTGATGCGTGTCGATTACAATGTCCCCCTCGATGATAAAGAAGGGGGCATGGTCATCACCGACGATACACGAATTAAGGAAACTCTCCCTACTCTGAAATACCTTCAGGAAAAAGGAGCGAAGATTATTTTGATGAGTCACTTGGGCCGTCCAAAGGGACAACGCGATCCGAAGCAAAGTCTCGCCCCTGTCGCCAAACGCCTGGGCGAGTTGCTTGGAAAATCGGTCGCATTTGCTGAAGATTGCATCGGACCAAAAGCCGAGAGCGCCGTTCAAGCCCTCAAAGCCGGCGATATTCTTCTGTTAGAAAACGTCCGTTTTTATAACGAAGAAGAGAAGAACGATAAAACATTCGCTCAATCTCTTGCGAAGTTAGCAGACGTTTTCGTGAACGACGCCTTTGGTGCCGCTCATCGCGCACATGCCTCCACCGAAGGAGTGACTCACTTTGTCAGCAAGAAAGCCATTGGCTTTTTGATGGAAAAAGAACTTCAGTTTCTCGGCGATGAACTCAACAAGGCTGAAAAGCCTTTTGTCGTCATTATCGGAGGAGCGAAGGTTTCCGATAAAATCAACGTCATCGACAAGATGATCGACAAAGCAACCTCCATCATTATCGGTGGCGGAATGGCCTACACATTTGGTCTCGCTCTCGGTCGCAAGATTGGAAAATCTCTTTGCGAACCCGATAAAGTCGATATCGCAAAAGCCGCTTTGGAAAAAGCAAAAGCGCGTGGCGTTAAACTTTTCCTTCCGGTCGACAACTACGTCGTCGAAACGCTCGATTTCAAAGCCAAAACGGTCTCTCCCGGAAAATATGTGAGCGCCCATGAAGGTATTCCCGATGGATGGGAAGGGGTCGATATTGGACCTGAAACGATCAAGCTTTATTCCGCAGAAATCGCCAAAGCAAAAACCGTTCTTTGGAATGGTCCTATGGGTGTCTTTGAAATTAAAGAATGCGCCAAAGGGACTTATGCGATCGCTGAAGTCATTGCAAATACTACCGGTTGCCTGAGCATCATTGGTGGAGGCGACTCCGTGAAAGCCATTAAAAAGAGCGGCTTCTCGGATAAAGTTTCCTTCATCTCTACAGGAGGAGGCGCCTCTCTCGAATTCCTCGAGAACGGCACTCTTCCCGGCGTAGAATGTATTCCGAATAAATAAAAACCGAAATTGAACCATCAAGAAAAAAAACAAAGAAATACAAAGGTTTAGTTTTTCTCTTAAAACAACAAATCCCCTTTGATTTTTCTTTGTCTTTTCCTTGGTGGTGAAACTTGGATTTAACTATGAACTACCGACGCAAAATTATCGCAGGCAACTGGAAGATGCACAAAACGGCATCTGAATCCAAAGCACTCGCAGAAGATATTCTCTCCGAACTCAAAGGTTGGAATGAAGGTGACGTCGTCTTGGGAGTCCCTTTCACCTCGCTTCACGTCGTCGGTCCTATTCTTGAAAGCCAAGGCGTCGTTGAACTCGGCGCTCAAAATCTCCACCAAGCCGCTCAAGGGGCTTTTACGGGGGAGATCTCTGCCGGCATGCTTCGCGATCTATTTGTTCGTTACGTCATCATCGGCCACTCCGAACGTCGTCAGTACTTTGCTGAGAGCAATGCTTTGATTAATCAAAAGATTAAAACAGCGCTGGCCTCCACTTTAAAACCGATCGTCTGTTTTGGTGAAACGTTGAGCGAACGCGAAAGCAATCAATGGCAGTCCGTTTTAGAGACTCAACTCAAAGAAGGCCTGACCGGCTTTACAGAATCCGATATGGAGACCGTCATCCTCGCGTATGAGCCTGTCTGGGCCATTGGCACCGGTAAAACAGCATCTCCTGCCCAAGCTCAAGAAGCCCATGCTTTTTCCCGTCAAATTTTGACCCAACTTTTCGGCAAAGCGGTAGCCGATAAGACCCGGATTCAATACGGTGGAAGCGTTAAGCCGGACAACGCTCAAGAGCTTCTTCAACAAGAAGATATCGATGGCGCTCTTGTCGGAGGTGCCAGTCTCGAAGCCCGCTCCTTTTCGACGATTGTGAAAAAGGGTTGCCAAGCGCTCTCCTAGCCTTAGATTCCGCTTTCTCTAAATTATCGAAAGCGGGATATGTTACTTACAGCCATTATTGTCGTACTCAGTCTTATTAACGTCTTTTCATGCGTGCTTATGGTCCTCGTGGTCCTGATGCAACGCAGCAAAAGCGATGGAATCGGAGCCTCCTTTGGGGGTGGCTTCACGGAATCGATGTTCGGTGCTCAAACCTCGAGCGTCCTTGTGAAAACAACTCGTGTGCTCGCCATTGCGTTTTTGCTCTCGGCAACACTCCTCGCGTCTTCACTCTCGTATCAAAATAAAACGCGTTCCGCGATTCAAGAACAACTTCAAGCTACCGAATCTGCGCCGGCTGCGACCGCTCCTGCTCCTTCCACTGTGAGCACAAACTCCGCAGCGGTGACGGTTCCCGCTCCCACGGCTCCTGTCGTCCCTTCTCCTGCACCTACAACGCCGACCCCGGCTAAAAAGTAAGGGTATTTCTCTCCTGAAATATTTTTAATATCTCTATGATGAATTTGATTAAATGGCTGGAGTTCGAGTGGGATCTCAAGACCCTCCCTGCGTTTGACGCCAAATTGGCGACACGACTTCACCTGGAAGTTCTCGGAATTTCCGACTCCAAAGCCGTTGAACTCATGATGCATCGCGCCCTTTCGAGCGAAAATGGTTGGAGCGCCTTTATTGAGCAGCGCATGAATCTCATCTCGACGGCGATCCACCAATACGTTCCTCGAAATGAAGTGACGATGGTCGCCATCAAGGATGGAACTCGCGTCATTGCCGCAGCTCTTGTGAGCGAAAAAGAAGATCTCTTTCTTCCCCTCGTGGCCGGCGTTTATGTCTCTCTGGAATATCGCTGCCGCGGATTAGGAACCGCTCTTCTTTATGCCGCTTTGGCCTATTTGAAAGATAAGGGAATGGCGAAAGCTCGCGTGGTCACACGTGCGAATCTTCCAAGCGCGAAGTATCTCTATCCCAAATTTAATTCGCTTAAAAAAGAAGTCGCTTACTCTCCTCAAGAGATGCTGACTCCTCCGATTCAGTAATACTTGTTTTCTTTTTTTGGGTCGTCACAAACACCGGGAGAGGCGAGCTCCTGCGAGTCCAGCATTTTGGACAACCCAACAATCTTACTAAAAGAGAATGCGAAAGATCGTTTCTGGCATTTGCTTTTCTCTCTCTTTTTTGAATATGCCAAAATTATCCTTCATTAAAGATAATTCTTATATCGTGAATACTGTCACATGCTGGACTCGAAGAATCTTGTCCCTCCCACTTTAGAGCGTATTGATTAAAACTGTAGCCGTTTCTGTTTGAATTGAATTGGAGCGGCACAGGCCCTGTGCCTCAGGGGTATGGGAAAGGCAGACAGCATCTGCCCCTCCAATAATTCGGATACAGTTTTAATGAAATCGCTCTAAAAAATTCTTCCAAATAAAAAAGGGATGAGCATTGCTGCTCATCCCCTTAAAGTAATTCCAAATAAAAATTCTAAAAGCTTACGAGGCTAAAGGAACTTCTTGAATCGATTCCTGACGGCTTTCGGAGGCGACAGGAGTCTCTTCCGAAACTTCGGGAGCGGATTGAATAGATTCCATCACCTTGCTCCAATTTCCAAAGAAGCGAGGCTTACAAATCGCTGCAAAAAGAGCAGGGTCTTTGAGTTTTACATCGATCCCACGAATCTCCGGATTCTCGGCAAGAAGCACTTTCACTTTCTCTAAAATGACTTCACGGGTCCAACGTTGACGACGACGGATTGAGGAATAATCTAAGCCCGCTTCTTCAATCGCTTTTTCCCAAGTTCCAAAACGACGACGCGCGGTGGCAATTAAAGTATTGGAAGATTCATCCATTTTCTTGGAGCTTAAATCAACGCCTTTGGCATTGAGCATTTTAATTTCATCTAAGATCACTTGATCATCCCATGAGCGGTAACGATAAATATCTTCTGCAGGCAAACCGGCAGCCGCAAGAGCATCTCTCCATGAACCAAAATGCTGGGATCGGATCGCTGCATAAACCATCGGCGCGTAGGTACTGAGCATCATGGAACGAAAAGAGAGATCAACCCCTTCTTGATAAAGCTTTTGGATGGTTTCCACGATCGATTGATTATCCCATTTACGATAACGACGAACATCTTCGTAAGCGAATCCCGCTTCCTTGACGGCTTCTTTCCAACCGCCGAAATGGCGCATTCCCGCCGCGAGCAATTCTTGATACGTTTTTCTCAAGTGATGAGAATATAACGGAACGTTCTCGCGATGAAGACGTTGGATTTCTTGAATGATAATCTCTTTGGACCAGCTACGATTTTTTCGGTTTGTCATATATGTGATGTGATTTTGTTGCTACACTACTATTCTTAAACGGGAATTTGTCAAATGACAGTAGTGTGAACACGATTTTCCTTATTTAAGAAAAAGCGTAAATACTACTTTTTAGATATCGCAACACACTTGCTACCAACGGCTTACTATTATTTTAATAAAAGCTCATGCATAATATTAGAAATGCTTATTTCTTTCATGCAGGCCATTTGAATATGATTTTGACAGACTCTTTTCAAGCAAGGAGCACAAGGAACCTTTCCTTGAATAAAGTAAGCCTCTCTTCCGATAGGAGCTGTTTTGAGGGGATCAGTTGCTCCAAAAAGAGAAATGGTCCTTACCCCTAATGCTGCCGCAAGGTGGGCAGGTCCTGAGTCGGTACTGACAACGCCTTGCGCATTTTTGAGAACAGACATCGTTGTTCGGAGATCGAGCCCTTGCCGGAGATCGATTACATTCTCTCCCTCACAGGGAAAATACGGTCCATTTCCGACCAGGACACAGGGTTGAGGAGCAAGCGAACGTGCGAGCTTTTGATAATGACGCCAGGGCCAAAGTTTAGTTTTCCAACGAGTATAAGGATGAAAGACAAAATAATCTTTTACTCCTTCTAATAAAGGAGGAAGAGGAACGCCTACTTCTAAATGAAACAATAAGGGATCGTAAGGAATTTTTAAATGATCCAATACCTGCAAATAACGCAATGCCGCCTGCGTTGCCGTATCTTGAACAGTTTCATTATAAAAAAGTTGTGCCCCTTCACGAGCAGAGGCGAGTCCGATTTTTCGCTTAGCTCCCGAAAGCATGGTGAGAATTCCACTTCGCAATAAACCCTGAAGATCAATCGTCACATCATAGGATGTTTTTTGAAACCAGGCTTTCAAGGGAAGTAAATCTTCCTTCCAAAGCTGAAGAGAGAGACGCGGTTTTCGGATCGAGAGAATATGATCGATATCGAGATGATCCTCTAAAAGATCGCCATAAGGCTTAAAGACCAACCAATCGATTTGTGCCTTGGGAAAGTGTCGGCGAAGATTACAAAGAACGGGAAGAGACTGGACGACATCACCCAAAGAGCTGGGTTTGATGAGAAGAATTTTCATCAAGTCGCACTAGCAAGACGTTCCGCGAGCCGAGGAGGAAGGCCGGCCATTAAAATTTTATTTTGGGCACGAGCCAAATCATAAGGAAGTCGTCGAAGTTCAATGGAGTGCTGATCCGTATCATAAACGACATAAGCCGCTCTCCAATCTCCATCGCGAGGCTGTCCAACACTTCCCACATTAATAAAATATTTTTTCTCAGGTTCGAGTTTGAATTTTCGATAGCTAAACTCACTGACCTGATCCTGATCTAAAATATAAACCCGAGGAACATGGGTATGACCATAAAAACAGAGGTTCGTTTTTTGATGCTTAAAACTGAGATACGCATCATCGGTTCGGAAAATGTAATTCCAACCATTCGGACGATCCAAGGTCGCATGAACAATCGTAAAATCATGGATCGGACGATGATAGGGAAGGCTTCTTAAAAAATCTTTCCCCTCTTTTGTCAATTGAGCGCGGGTATAATCCATCGAGACTTGGGCGAGATCATTGAAATGACTGGTGTCGGTCGTCTCACAGGCTTCTTCATCATGGTTTCCTTTAACGACAGGGCAACCGAGGGCACGGACGATCTCGAGACACTCACGGGGATTGGCATTATAGCCGACAATATCACCAATACATAAGGTATGCGTGACGCCGGCGGACTGCATATCCTCCAAAACGGCTTCAAACGCCTCCAAATTACTATGGATGTCTCCAAAAATCCCGTATCTCATTTGTACCAGTCACTCTTTCACGTGCTTAAACCCTTTTGATGCAAAAGGATCGCCACTCAAGGAAGAGACTTTAGGGGTGGGAGCGTAGAGTCTTTTTCTAGTTTAAGCAATCGTTTCTCAATCATGTCACGGTCCGCGGGCCGAGTACTTGTTTCCAAAAGATGATGCCAAAACTCAATCGCTTCGGGCATCTTTCCTTGTTTTTCTAAGGCATACCCGGCCAAACGAGCGACATACGAAGGAGCTCCAGGAAGCGTTGAGGCTTTCAAAAAGCAATCATAAGCCGATTGATAATCGTGACGTCTTTGTTGATGAAGCCACCCTAGCTGAAGCCAAAGCTTAAAACTGGTGGGATGATAAAGGATCCCTTCTTCGAGAAGAAGTCTCCCCTGTTCGACCCAAAACTCTTCTTTCTGTCGACGCCGTTCAGAGCTCAGCTCCATGACATCATTTTTTTCACCCAATGCGGCGTTCCAAGCCAAATGCCAAGCACCGACATCCCAAAATAAGAGGGACTCCGGTTGGATGCGGGTCGAAACCCAAATATTTTCCTGCAAGCGAACCCATTGACGAGACTCCCAGTCGAGCGTCACGTTGAGCCACGAGAGATCGGCAATCACTCCGCGAAATCCACCCAATACGCCTTGAATCGCTTTTTGTTGGAATCGTTTTCCCCAAGGCAACTCAGAGGGATGAGGGATTGAGATGGAGAGAATCTCAAGAGCGACCTTCCCCAGGAGACAAACCACCACCAGTAAAAGCAAAAGGAGACGCTTCATCGTCACTCCTCACCGAAAATCACGAGACTCCAGCAACCAGGTCGCCAGCCCTAACATCCAAGCCAAATTTAAAAGGGTATAACTCAAGGGTTGAATCCAAAGCATCCACGATGCTCCTGTCCCCAAAAGAATCCGATCAGCTCCCTCATAAAAACTCATATCCGGCAAAAGCACTGCCGCAATGCGAATGGCCCATTTGACCCCGATCGAAACGCTATCCACCGATGTCGCCCACTCCCGTGCCGTCGATTGAAGATGACCAATCATATAGATCATCAGTGAGGTAAAAATCGTGAAGAGCGAAGAGGAAGCGACGGTTGAAAGAAGTAGCGTGAAGCCGATGACGAGCAAAAGCTTCAAGTAAAGAATTCCCATCGCGATGAGCAACGCCGGATTCCATAATTGATGATGTAATTCCTGCCAATCTTGAGGGGTAAGTGGTTGCGTCGCATTCGCCGCAGCCGATTCAAAAAGTTTGGGCTCTTGGAGAAAAAAGAGTCCTGCGGAGAGAAGACCCAATATGAGAAGCGCTAAAAAAGTAACAAAACCGATTCCGAGTCCCTTTCCCATTAAGTATTCCCATCGACCCATCGGTTTCGCAAGAACAGTCAAAATTGTTTTTTGTTCAATATCATTCGCAACACTTTGTGCCGTCGCAATGATCGCCAAAAAAATTCCAAACACGCTCATCGTTCCAAAACAAAAATCGCGCATGAACTTAATTTGCTCTTCAAACGTCAAATTCGCAAAGAGAGGAAGTGTCAGAAGCGTCAGAAGCGCAGGAATTAAAATTAAATAGAGAACATTTTGACGAAGAAGTTCACGGACGGTCAAAACGGAGAGCGTGTAGAGTCTGATAAGGAGCGATTTCATTCCGTATATCTCCGAAAAAGATTTTCTAACGTTCCTGCGGCAGGACTCACTTCGACCGAGGTCGCCCCAAAATCTTTGAGCGCTAGTTTCACCCCATTCAACTGCTCCGAACTTAAACCCTTCACTCGGATGGTCGCTCCTTCTGTCTTCCCTAAGAGATCTTTCATCGATCCTTCGACTAATTTTTTCCCCTGATAAAGAATTGCAGCCCGATCCGCCAATGTCTCAACCTGCTCCATGAGATGCGAGGTAAAGAGAATCGTTTTTCCCATGCCACGAAGTCGCAGCATCGCCTCTTTCATGGCATCGACCCCTTGAGGATCGAGTCCCGTCGTCGGCTCATCTAATAAAAGCAATTGAGGATCATGCACCAACGCTTGTCCCAAACTCACCCGTTGAATCATTCCCTTGGAATACGTATGAAGCGGTTTTTCAGCAAAGGCCCCCATCTGTGCAATTTCCAAAATAATCTCGATTCGTCGCCGAAGTAAATCCGATGATACCCCTGAGAGTTTTCCATACGTTTCTAAAACTTCGCGACCTGAAAGATATTTGGGAAAGTAAGGATTTTCCGGAAGGTAGCCGACTTTTTCACGTGCCTTCCGTGTTCCTGCTGACTCTCCTTGAATTAGAATAGTTCCCTGCTGGGGCTTCAAAAATCCGAGGATTAATTTAAAGGTCGTTGTTTTTCCTGACCCATTGGGACCGAGGAGTGCAAAAATTTCTCCCCGTTTTAATTCGAGATCGAGATGATCCAATGCCAGGACGGATTTACGTCTCCAGTTCAGGACATATCGAGCCTGAACATTTCGCATTTGAAGAGGGAGTGAATCATTCATCGATAAAGAAAGAGACTATCGGAATTCTAAAAAAAAACGAGGAAGATCTCACACATCCTCCTTCGCTCCAGCTTCGGCGGGACAAGAAGACACAAAGAAGTTATCCACAGATTAACAGGATTTACATCGATTAAAATTCAGGAAATACCGAAAAATTCAGTTTCTTTGTTTTAAAACAAAACCAATGTCTTTAAAATCTGCGTTCCTCTGCGTAAATCTGTGGATAACTTCTTTGTGTCCGCGTGTGAGATCTTCCTATGGATTGATCCTGATCAAAAACCTGTTAGCATTTAAGCGTGCCTCTTTTTCAACGCTTCATTTTAACTATGATACTTACCACTATGATCCATGCCCAAGAATCTCTTTTTTATATCGGAAGCTACACCAAGGATAAAACCAAAGGGGGAATCTGGTCGGCTAAAATGAATACCGATACCGGCGCATTTTCGGTCGCCGACATGGCCACGCCTGCCCCGAATCCCACTTATATTACAATTTCGCCTGAAGACGATTTTGTCTTCGCTGCCGAAGAAAATACTCAAGGAACCGTCGCTTCGTTTCAAAGAAGTCCGGATGGAAAGCTGAGCCTGATCAGTCGTCAATCCTCCTCAGGGAGCGGCCCTTGTCACGTCGAAGTGGATCGAACGGGTAAAACTCTTTTTGTTGCCAATTACACCAGCGGAACGATCGCTTCGTATGCCATTCAACCGGATGGTGTTTTAAGTGAACCTCTAGAGACTTTTGATTTACGAAAACTCTTCGGCATCTCGGATCCGGCGATTCAATCTCATGCGCATGGGAACTATATCGATTCCGCCAATCACACGCTCTACAGTTGTGATCTTGGAACGGATAGCGTCGGTGTTTTTCAGTTTAATGCAGAGCAAAGAAAACTCACGCCTCTCGCTTCTCATGGAAAACTGAATACAAAAAGCGGCCCTCGCCATCTCGCCTTTCACCCCTCGGGAAAATGGCTCTATGTGAATCAGGAGATGAGCCTGGCAATTTCTATCTTTGAACGTCATCCGGATGGAGGAATCGATACTCCTCTCCAAGTGATCTCCACGATCCCTGAAGGGACGGAAACGAAAGGCGTTTCGACGGCTGAGATTCTTTGTCATCCCTCAGGAAAATGGATTTATCTCTCTAATCGGGGTCATGATAGCATCACTGTTTTTGCCGTCGGAAATGACGGAAAACTGAGTTGGGTCGAAAATGTTCCCTCGCTCGTTAAGTTTCCCCGCGGAATGATGTTTAATCCTTCCGGAAAATGGCTTTTGGTCGCTGGGCAGAAGGACAATCGGATTACTTCATTTAGAGTCGATCCTTCGACGGGAAAAATTCAA
>JAZKBH010000150.1:7360-9482 GCA_040388725.1 Verrucomicrobiota bacterium | reverse complement strand
AGATGCGAGAGTGAGATATGAAGCTCGTGGCGCGGATGAGCAAGCGACTCCCGGATCAGGTCAAATCTCGACTTACAAGGAAAGAAACCGTTATCGCTATGCTTTACACGCAGGGGTAAAGGGAGATTTGAGCGATGATTTCTTTTATGAATTGAGACTTGCGACGAATACTAATCCCCGATCTGCAAACGTCACTTTTGGCGACGATTCATCAACTTCAGGTCCAGGCGGAAAAACGAGTGATGCGATCAATGTCGATCATATCTTCTTGGGATGGAAACCAACCGATTGGTTTACAGGAATTGCAGGTCGCCAAGCCAATCCTCTCTATACGACCTCGATGGTCTGGGATAGCGATATTTCTTTGGAAGGTTTAACCGAACAATTTAATCATAAGTTTGGTAACTTCGAAGCCTTCGCGACTTTCGGCCAATATGTTTATAGCGCAGGAAGCTATTCTCCGAATACGGTTTCGGATAATCATGGTGGATCCTTCCTCATGGCTTATCAAATCGGAACCAAATACAATTTTGATAAGACGACCTCTTTCAAGATTGCTCCTGCGATCTATCAATATTCAGGACATGGTAGCGGTGCGGGTGCTGATTTTGGTGCTCCCTTCACCACAGGTTATGGAAGTCCTACGGCAGCAAATTCTACTGCTTATAGTGGAGTTAACATTGGAACGGATCATTTGCAAGTGGTCGAAGTTCCTGTGGAGTTTGACTGGACAGCGTGGAAGCTTCCATTTCGCGCTTTTGGCGAATTTGCAGTAAATACGGAAGCAGATGCACGTGCGACCGTCGCAGGACGTCCCGATAAATCGGATGAAGCCTATGCCTATGAAATCGGGTTAGAAGTGGGAAGTAAGAAAAAAAAGGGAGATTGGGACGTCAAGTCCTGGTGGCAACACGTCGAGGCATTTGCGCTCGATCCGAATCTCGTCGATGCTGATATCTTTGATAGCCGCATCAACATGCAAGGTTACGCGATCAGTGCGAGCTATATGTGCACCGATGCGGTTTCTGTTGGAATTACTTACGCCAACGGTGATCGTATTGATAACACATTGGGGAACGCCGCCTCGGCGGGTGATCTCACTTCCATTAATCCCATCGGCAACTATCAGTTGTTGCAGTTGGATTTGAACTGGAAATTTTAAGCTTAAATCTTAAGCAATCGATTTCTCCTGAAGGTGAATCCTTCAGGAGAAAATCGGCATAAATCAAAATAAGAAAAGGAATGGGTTATAAATGAAAAAAAACTTTGTGTATGTGCTGATGGCTTTGATGATTTCAGGATTTGTCCATGCCGATAAACTCGTGATTAAAGGTTCGGATACGCTGGGAGCCAAACTCGTCCCTCAATTAGCTGAAGCCTTTAAAGCAAAAAATACGGGAACGACCTTTGAAATTGCAGCGGAAGGTTCAACGACGGGGATTGCCGCAATCATCGATGGAACGGCAGATATTGGAATGGCCTCTCGTCGTGCGAAGCCGACGGAACTTTCTGCAGGAATGGCAAAAGGAGTGAGTATGAAGCCCACGGTCGTTTGCTATGATGGAATTGCGATTGTATTGAATTCCGCGAATCCGATTAAAAATCTTACTCGTAAACAAATTGAACAGATTTTTACGGGTGATGTTACGGATTGGAGTGCGGTGGGAGGAACTCCGGGTGTTATTTCTATCTATACCCGCAATACTTCTTCTGGAACGTATTCGGAGTTCAAAGAATTGGCGATGAAGAAACGGGATTACTCGGCGAGTTCGCAAAAGATGGCAGGGAATGAACAAATTGTGGCTGAAGTCTCTAAAAACAAAAATGGAATTGGTTATGTCGGAATGGCTTATTCCAAAGCCGTTGGCGTAAAAGTGGCTTTAGTGGATGGAGCTTCCTTAAGCAAAGAAGCCGTTCAAAAGAAATCCTATCCTTATGCTCGTCCAACATTCTATTACACGAATGGCGAGCCGACCGGACTTGCCGCGAAATTCATTGCTTTCACCCTTTCGTCTGAAGGGGGAAAGATTGTGGATCAAGTCGGATTTGTCCCTGTAAAATAGTTTCCTCCTGTGTATGAAATTCGGATGAGTCCTATCCTCTCCGGGTTTCATTTAAGTCT
>JAZKBH010000150.1:4371-7350 GCA_040388725.1 Verrucomicrobiota bacterium | reverse complement strand
GAGAGATCAGTAATGTTTCTATTTGCTCAATAGTATCGGCTTCTTCGGATGGTTTATCTCATCGAATCCGATGAATTCGAGGAAACCGAAGGGCGATGCCGGATTTATGTCGGGAAGATCGTTTGCGGTGGCCTCTCTGGGCATAAAGCATTTGAAGTCAATTAGACGTTTAACAGTTTCTTTAAAATAGTGAGGTTTATTTCAATACTTCGCTTGCCGCTCTCTTGACTTTCTCAAGTTCAAGATTTAATTAGCTCTTATGCAATTCGTTCGCTCTCTTTCTTTATGGATGAGTTGCTTTATGTTGATTTTCTTTTTTGCTCAATATCTTACAGCCGCGATGGAAGAAGTGGGGAGTATCCCTTGCCACGATGAATGCGAGAAGGAAGTTTCATCCAATCCTTCGGATTCCGATTCGAATGATCACTGTGTCGACGCCTGTGGATGTCATTTTTTGAATATCATTTTTGAGTCGTCGACGCTTTCATTTGCTCCTCTTTCCGAAAAAGAATTTATTTTTTCCAATTTCAATCAAAGCCTTCCTCAAGGTCCTGTGTTTGGCATTGAATATCCCCCTCAAATGATCAGCTAATCGCGGGTTCTCCGCATTTTGATTCAAGCTCGACTTCATTCTGAAGTGGAGGTTTCTCTTCGCATTTATCAATCTTCGTGGCGTACGTATGCCATCGGTCAAATTTGAGGTTATTTATGAAAAATATTTTTACTCAAAAGTTGAGAATTCAACTCCTTCTGTTCTCGTTTTTCGTTTTCATCACATCGTGGAGCTTTGCCACTCCTGTCATTCAAAAAAAGGATTCCAATGAAGGCCGGATTGAATCCATTCATTTAGGGAAAACGTACGTCAGTGGACGTCTCTTTCGGGTTTCCCCTTATCACACGACTCCGGGTGCTCATGTGGATGTCTTGGTTTTAGATACTCACGGGCGAGTCATCGAAAGAGGATTCGATCGGTTGCCGAGTATGATGCCGAAGAAGGATGCGCATCAGCGGTATTCGTCTTATAAGGTGAGTTTGGCTGAAAATTTTTTAGGCGCGGGATCTATTCAAGTGATTTACGTCTCCACGTCTCACTCCCTTTGCCACTCCATTCAATAAGGAAGGGAAGCGGATTTTTCTGATTTCTCTCGATCGATTATGAAACGAATTTTTAAAAATGTTCGATGCTGGGCTGCAGTGGTGATTTTGACGACAGCGCTTCCAGCGGTGACGGTGACCGAACTTTGTGAACAGGCTCTCAAGAACAATTCGGAACTTCGGTTTTACGAAGCGGAGGTTGCTGTCATGAAAGGGGAAAGAACCCAAGCCGGGCTGTGGAAAAATCCGGAAGTCTCCGCACAATACGGGGAGCGACGGATCAAAAATCGAGAGGGAGCCTTGCAAAATCAGGGTTTCACGCGTGAGATTTCGATCACGCAGACTTTTGAGTTCCCCGGAAAGGGATCACTTCGTAAGGCCATTGCCAATCAAAATATTGAGATTGCCGAGCTTGGACTTGAACAGTTTAAACGGGTGTTGCAGGGAAGAGTCAAAAGCTTAGCGATTGAATACGGGGTGAACTCCGCAAATGCTGAGTCGGCCGATGAGATCGCAGAAAGAAGCGGCGGACTCATCAAGCTTTTGCACGAGCGTCCCTATGCGGGAACGCCACAGCTTCTTGAACTTCGAGCGATTGAGGGAAGTCTTATTGAACTCAAGAAATCGGCAAAAGAGTTTATTCAGGCGCGGGATGAGGCCTCTGCAAATCTTCATCTCCTTTTAGGATTGCCTTCCAATCAGCCTCTGAAAATCGAGGTGCCTTTGGAAGCTCCCCACCTTCCTCTTTCAGATTCAACGTCGCTGATCTTGACGGCGCTCAGTCATAATACCTCACTTCTAATTCGTACCCGTGAACTCGAAAAAGCGGTAAAAGAGGTGACGTCGGCCCGGTGGGAGGTCGCCCCTGATTTTAAGGTAGGTCCTTTTTTTAGTCAGGATCGTGCAGGTGATGTTGAGCAAAATTTTGGTGCGACCCTCTCTGTGACCCTCCCGTTGTGGGATTGGAATCAAGGGAACATTGCCAGCGCTCAAGCACGTCGAACACAAGCCGATAGCCTCTTGCTGGAGGCCCGGCGACAAGTGGAGGGAGAAGTTCTAAGGCGAAAACGATCCTACGATCTGCACCAGAAGTTGCTTCAGGAAATCTCTTCCAGCTCCATTCAACAGCTCCGGGATGCCTCGGATTTGGCGGATCGTCAATATCGGACAGGGGGGATAGGGATTCAGCTTTTTCTCGAGATGCAACGTCAGTATTTGAGTTCGATGAAAATCCAAGGAGAGACTCTCAGCGAAGTTTGGAAAAACTGGCTCGATTTGGATCTTCTGACCGGAGGAGAACTGAGTGCTTCATCATCCAAGGAGACGAAATGAAAAAGTATCGGTATGGAATTCTTTTGATGGTAGCGGCGGCGTTCATGAGTTGTAGGGAGCCCAAAGAGGAAGTCCACAAACACGAGGAAAATGAACATGAACACGATCATGAACATGAATCTGAGTCTGAATCTGAATCATCCGGGGCGTCCTATGAAGAAGGAAAAGGAATTCGACTCGTAGAGGAGACCGAAAAAGCATTGGGATTGCAGTTCATGGAAATCAAAGAGGGTCATTTTCGCTCCGAAATTTCCTTGAACGCCCAGATCTATCGCTCTTCTCGTGAGGCATCCAAAAGTCATGGAAAAGAGAGTCAAGGAAATGCCTATGCGACGGCTTTGATTTCGGAGAAAGAGTATCCTTTGTTTAAACCAGGGCAAAAGATCGAAGTCTTTTCTGAAGCGGATCCCGGAACGAAAGATTCGGGAAAAATATGGAGAATTGATCCGATCCAACTCTCAACCTTGGGAAAAGCCGAGGTCCTCTTAGAGATTCCGGATCCCGCGCATCATTGGAACGTTGGCGACTTCATCCAAGTCAATCTTTTCGTCA
>JAZKBH010000150.1:570-4361 GCA_040388725.1 Verrucomicrobiota bacterium | reverse complement strand
CAGAAACCGCTCAAAAGCATTTGAACATTCCTCGTTCTGCTCTCTTAGAGACTTCTCAAGGAAGTTTTGTTTTTGTGAAAAACGGCGACTCCTGGCTCCGAACCGAAATCAAGGTCGGTCATTCGAGCAAAGAGACGATTGAAATTACGGAAGGTCTCCATGAAGGAGAGACCATCGCCACCCAACCGGTCGAAGCCCTTTACCTTATCGAACTCCGCTCCACCAAGGGAGGAGGGCATTCTCATTAGGAGTTTTTATGATTGATCAAATTTTAGAATTTTCACTGCGTCAAAGAATATTTGTCTTCATGGCCGCTATCGCTCTTTTGGGCGCAGGGCTTTGGTCGTCCGTTCACCTGCCCATCGATGCGGTTCCCGACATCACCAATGTTCAGGTTCAAATTAATACGGAAGTCGAAGGGCTCGCTCCTGAAGAAATTGAAAAGCTTGTGACCTATCCGATTGAGATGGAGATGTCAGGTATTCAAGGAATGGAAGAGATGAGATCTCTTTCTAAAAATGGACTCTCCCAGCTCACCTTAGTTTTTGAGGATGGAACGGATGTCTACCGAGCTCGACAACTTGTCAGTGAACGAATCATTAACGCGACGGATCAACTCCCCAAGGGTCTGACTCCTAAACTTGCTCCGATTACGACGGGACTAGGCGAAATTTATTACTACGTGGTCGATTACAAAAAGGATTACTCCGGTCCGAATAAGGGATTGAGTCGGCAGGAACAACTCATGGAGTTAAAGCTGGTTCAAGACTTTGTCATCAAGCCCCCGCTTCGGACGGTTCCCGGGATTGCCGAGGTCAGTGCCTCCGGAGGTTATGAAAAGCAGATCGTCGTTCAACCTCGTCCCGATAAACTCCTGAGCTCGGGAATCACATTTTCAGATATCGTGAAAGTGATTCAGGAAAATGTGGAGAACGCCGGCGGGGGTTCAGTCCAGATGGGAGGAGAGCAGATCATGATTCGTGCTGACGGTCGTGTGCAAACCGCTGAGGAAATTGCCCATCTCCCGATCAAATTTCGATCCGGAGTTTTGCCGCTTAAAATTCAGGATGTCGCCGAAATTGGGATCGGCTCTTCGATCCGCACGGGCTCCGCGACCCATAATGGAAAAGAGGCGGTCTTAGGATCCGTCCTGATGCTCGCCGGTGAAAATAGTCGAATTGTTTCAAAGCGGGTCGCTGAAAAACTCGAGGAAATTAAACCGAAGCTTCCGGAAGGGGTGGAGATCACGACGGTTTATGATCGAACAATCCTTGTGGATAAAACGATTGCCACGGTGGAGTGGAATTTATGGGAAGGGGCAATTTTTGTGATCGCCGTTCTTCTTTTTCTTTTAGGAAATTGGCGGGCCGCTCTCATTGTCTCGGCGACCATCCCGCTTTCCTTTCTTTTTGCCATCACCGGAATGGTCCAAACAAAGATGTCGGGAAATCTGATGAGCCTCGGGGCGGTCGATTTTGGACTGATTATCGATGGCTCGGTCGTGATGGTGGAAAACATCGTCAGACGTTTAGGTTTAAAGCAACACGAACTCCGTCGACCTCTCAACGAGGCGGAGCGCAGCCACGTGGTCTTAGCCGCGGCCAAGGAAGTGGGGACCCCGACCTTTTTTGGCGTCCTGATTATTACGATTGTTTATATTCCGATTCTCTCGCTGACGGGAGTTGAAGGTAAAATGTTCACGCCCATGGCGTGGACCGTCATCTTCGCTTTGATTGGAGCGATTCTTTTAGCGCTCACCCTGATGCCTGTGCTTTGCACTTATTTCCTCAAAGGGAATATTAGTGAAGCCGATAACGCCGTGATTCGACGTTTAAAATCGATCTATGAGCCGATCTTACTCTATGGAATTAAATCACGCGCTCTCGTGATTGGTGCTTCAATAGGGTTCTTTGTTTTGGCGGTGATTGTTTTTTTGAGATTGGGAGCGGAGTTTGTCCCTCAGCTGGATGAAGGCTCGTATGCCGCGCATATGATCCGGACCACAAGCATTGGATTAGATGCCTCGATTCAAATGCAGGAAAAAGCCGAAAAGGTACTGTTGGAAAAATTTCCCGAAGTGACTTCGACCTTTTCTCGGATTGGGACGGCTGAAGTGGCAACGGATCCGATGGGGGTCAATGTGGCAGACACCTATATTTTTTATAAGCCGCAAAAGGAATGGACCTCGGCCGAAACGAAAGATGAGCTTGCACGGAAAATGAGCAGTGAAATGAGTCTCCAAGTTCCGGGACAAGCGTATCTCTTTTCTCAACCCATCGAGATGAGGTTCAACGAAATTTTGGAAGGAACACGGGCCGATATTGCGGTCAAAGTCTTTGGAGAGGACTTTACGGAGATTGAGCGCATCGCCTCGGAAGCCCGGGAAATTCTTGAAAAGATTCCGGGAGCTGCCGATGTGGAGTTTGACGCTTTGGGGAAGGCTCCCTTGCTCGAGATCAAACTGAACCGCGAAGCGATGACGCAATACAATGTCCATGCGCTGGAAGTCAACGAGACTGTGGAAGCGGCTTTGGCAGGACGGGAAGCGGGACGTTTGATCGAGGGGAACCGTCGCTATCCCATTGTCGTTCGATTGCCTCAAGATCTACGAAAGAAAGTGGACGAAATGAAAATGCTTCCTCTTCGGGCTTCGGATGGAGGGATTCTCACCTTAGGGCAAGTTGCCCATTTTGAGGTGAACGAAAAGGTGAATGCCATTTCCCGGGAATTCGGACAACGCCGCGCGGCCATTATGATTAATCTTCGTGGACGGGACGTGGAGAGCTTTGTATTGGAGGCTCAAAAAAAGGTTCAAGAGGAGATCAAGCTTCCTGCGGGTTACAGTATTGAATTTGGAGGGCAGTTTAAAAATCTCCAACAGGCTCGGGCTCGACTCATGGTCATTGTCCCGATTGCGCTTCTGGTGATCTTTCTTCTGATCTTCATGGTCTTTAACAGCCTCCGACAAGCCGCCTTGGTTTATACGGGAATTCCTCTGGCAATGACGGGAGGCATCTTCGCTCTCTGGCTTCGGGGAATGCCATTTAGTATCAGCGCGGGAATCGGTTTTATCGCGCTTTCCGGTGTTGCTGTTTTGAATGGGGTGATGTTAGTCACGTACTTTAATCAGCTCCGGGAAAATGGACGGAACGTTCTGGAGTCTGTGCTGGAAGGATCGATTACTCGGCTTCGCCCTGTCGTGATGACGGCAATGGTCGCGAGTCTCGGGTTTCTCCCGATGGCTCTCGGATCGGGCGCAGGGGCAGAAGTGCAGCGTCCCTTAGCGACGGTGGTGATCGGAGGAATTATTTCTTCGACGTTTCTCACCTTGATGACGCTTCCCCTTCTTTACGAATGGGTGGAGTCGCGTTCTCGTTCGAAATCATAAACCGATATTTTTCATGAACCCAAAATCTTGCATTAGGACTCGTTTTACGACCTAAAATCCAAAACTTTTTGGTGAATAGAAAGGGAGGGCCAAGCGATGCGAGGCCATGCTTCTGTTCCCTCTCAAAGTCAAGGCCGCTCCCGCATGTGCGGGATTGGCCCTCCCGTTGTAAATTCCCAATGCAAGATTTAGGTTTAAAAATGGAGCGCCGACGGCCTCGGCGGCATGGGCGAAGGGGGGTGTATGGAAGGGGAGCTCGAAGGGAAAGCCAAAATGCCACCCCTTAAACCATGCCGCCGAGGCCGTCGGCGCTCCACTTCTCCTTCACCCTTTTGGTCTCTTGTTTTACGCCGTAAAACGATTCCTAATGTAAGATCCGAGTTAAAATACCAATCTCACATTC
>JAZKBH010000150.1:0-560 GCA_040388725.1 Verrucomicrobiota bacterium | reverse complement strand
TTATGTAAGTAGATCGTTCCGACTCAACCTTATTCCACATAGCGTTCCAACACCTGAAGCAGATGTCGAAGATTGCGTTGGCCTTCTTCAGAGTTTGTCGCTTCGGCGATGCAATGATGGATGTGGGAATCAATAATCTTCTCCGCAAGTGACTTTAACCCGCGGCGTGCCGCAATTACCTGCATGAGCACCTCGGAGCAATCTTGGTCACTCTCGATCATCCTTTCAATCGCATGGAGTTGTCCCGCGACCTTACGAGCACGAATCATCATGCTTTTACGTTCACTTTTGGGATGATGATGCTTTTCACTCATAAAACGAACTTATCAGGGGAAGCGATAAAGGTAAAGAGAGGGCTTGTAAATATAGGGGGTGGGGGTATATGCTATAGGGATGAACACGAGCATTTTTCACGCAATTCTCGTCACCGGATTTTCGGTTGCCTTTTTTCATGCGGCCATCCCCACGCATTGGCTTCCCTTTGTTCTCACAGCGCGTGTTCAAAAATGGAGTCGATCGAAAACGCTCCTCGTGACCGCTCTCGCGGGTCTCGGGCATGT
>JAZKBH010000149.1:4730-7057 GCA_040388725.1 Verrucomicrobiota bacterium | reverse complement strand
GTTTTATACTCTTTAAACCGTATCAAACCCGCAACAACGTCGGATCTCCTCCTTCTGTGCCTTCGTGTCTCTGTGTGAGACCTGTTTTTTATTTTTTCGTTTGTCAGGCGCCAGACTCGCTCCTAGGTTGCTATCCCTATGACCTTGACCGAAAAACTTCTCGCCCGCGCCTCCGGCAAGACACATGTCCAGCCCGGGGACAATGTTTGGGTGAATGTCGATGTATTGATGACCCACGACGTCTGTGGACCTGGAACGATTGGCGTTTTTAAACGCGAATTCGGAAAAACCGCAAAGGTCTGGGATAAAAACAAGATCGTCATCATTCCCGACCATTACATTTTTACCTCGGACTCGATGTCCAATCGTAACGTCGATATCCTCCGCGATTTTGTCCGTGAACAAGGTCTTCCTTATTTCTACGACGTGATTGATGATCCGAATGGCAGCTGGAAATTTGACTCTGCTAAAGGACTCCTCAAGCAACAGTATGGCAAAAACTTCGGTGGAGTCTGTCATACCGCCCTCGCCTATCGAGGACATCTTCGTCCCGGAGAAATTCTTTTGGGAACGGATAGCCATACCTGTATGGCCGGTGCCTTTAATCAATTTGCAACCGGAATCGGCAACACCGACGCGGGCTTCGTCATGGGAACCGGAAAGCTTCTGCTCAAAGTTCCTGAAACGATGCGTTTCTTTTTGGAAGGCGAAATTCCCGCGGGTGTCATGGCGAAGGATGTCATCCTCCATATCATTGGCATGATCGGATTTGAAGGAGCGACGTATCGTTCCATGCAATACGAAGGCCCTGGCGTCTCTTCACTCGACATGGACGATCGCATGACGATCACCAACATGGCGATCGAAGCGGGTGGTAAAAATGGAATCTTCCCTTGCGATGAGCAAACTCTCGCGTACGTGAATGATCGAACCAAAGCCAACGGAACAAAGAGCACCTTTACTCCTGTGGACTTAGACAAAGATCAAACATTTTCTTACGACGCTGTCGTCGATCTTTCTAAACTCGAGCCGACCGTCGCTCAGCATCCTGATCCCGGTAATCGGGCGCTCGCGAAAGACCTCGGCCATATTAAATTAGATCGAGCCTACATCGGATCATGCACGGGTGGAAAAACCTCCGACTTTTTGGCTTTTGCTGAAATCATTCGGGGAAAGACTGTCAAGATTGATACCATTGGGGTTCCAGCAACTCCCGATGTTGTTCGCGAATTAAAGGGACTGACCGTCGATGGTAAAACCATGTGGGATGTCCTCGAAAGCGCTGGCGTACAAATGACTGAAAACGCTTCTTGCGCCGCCTGTTTGGGTGGACCTCAAGATACCTTCGGCCGTTTAAATACCCCGATGAATTGTATCTCGGCAACGAATCGAAACTTCCCCGGACGGATGGGCAACAAAGAATCCAAAGTCTTTTTAGCCTCCCCCTACACCGTGGCCGCTTCGGCATTGACTGGCAAAATCACCGATCCTCGGGAATATATCTCGGGATAAGTAACTTCATTTTTCAGCCCATGAAAACGAATAGCCCCATTTTCAAAAAATGGGGCTATTTTGTTGGGTGTTTTCGATGCGCCAAAATTAGAAAACTATTTTCAACGAGCTCTCTATGTAAAATATTCCTCTTCCAAAATAAGAGTTTTACAAACCTCTTCATCCTTTTACCTTTTTCTCCATGGAAACAATGAACAATAAAAATTTCGCCTCTTCATTCTCCAAAAAGTTTTCCAGTCTTCTTCCTTACGTCGTTCTTGTTCTCTCCCTCATTCTCGTTGGCTGCGCCGGATTCAAAACCAATAACTCCCAAGAATTTAATCTCATCACCACTACTCGCACTCCTCTTTCCAAAACGGGCCCCCTCCAAACAACTCCTGATACCTATCTCGAAGAAGGAACCCGGATCCGGATGCTCCGCATGGAAGGCGAGTACGCTCTTGTCGAAACCACTTACGGTCTTCAAGGGTATATTGAAGCCAGCGTTGTAAAATCGGCTCCTCAAGAACAGCCTCAAAGCCAATACTAAAACGCGTCTCACGCAACGTCACGACGACGCGACGTAAAAAAGTTTCCTCAAAGGCTAGAGCGAACCCTCTCCTCTTTCATTTTCTTGAGTTCTTAAAACTCCTCTCTTTTCCTCATCCTCTCATCTGTTAGTCTTCATGGGTCATGTCTCATTCGATTCCTTCTCATTTTATTGCCCCTCTTCGCGATCTTCCGGATCCGATAATGATCGGGGTCTCGGGTGGAATCGATTCCGTAACGCTCCTTTTTGCTCTTCTTCAACAATTAAACGGCCAATCTCCCAATAC
>JAZKBH010000149.1:0-4627 GCA_040388725.1 Verrucomicrobiota bacterium | reverse complement strand
GGTCAAAGATCTCGCTCGATCCCATGGGCTCGCTTTCATTTTGGGAAAAGCGCCGAAAAATACGCCGAAGACAGAAAGCGCGGCTCGAGTCGCTCGCGATCGCTTTTTTGCAACCGCCGCCCGCAAACTCAAATGCAGTCATCTTGTCCTTGCACATCATGCCAATGACCAGGTCGAAACTTTTCTTCTTCAACTGTTTCGAGGAACAGGAAGTCGAGGATATGGCATGGAGCTCACTTCCGAACGCGAGAGGTTAACTCGCTGGAGACCGTGGCTTGGAAATCATCAACTCACATGGCGTGAGGACTCGACGAATGTAGACATTCATCACAAACGAAACTGGATTCGTCATGAACTCCTTCCCCTGCTCAGCTCCCAGTTGGGACGCGAGATTCCCCCCATCCTTCTTCGCACCTCGTCCCTCCTTCGAGATCAAACTCTCTCTCTCCTCAAAAACATCTCCCCTTTTCTTTCTCAACCCGAACTTTTGCTCTCCACACTTCGCTCTCTTTCACGAGCGGAACAACGTCTCCTCATTAAATCCTGGCTCGAACATCATTCCGTTTCCGATATCTCCTTTGAAAAAATCGAAGCGATTGTCACCATGATCACCCAGGCGAAACCTGCAAAAATGAATCTTCCCGCAGGAGATTTTGTTCGTCGAACGAATGGAAAAATTTGGATCGAACGAGCGTCAAAAAAACCGCGCAATGCCGTAAAAAAATAAAACGTCAAGCCTACGAAAAAAAAGTTTCAAAATCGTCATTTTTGCTTGTCGTTATCGCTTTCAAAATTACAGTAGCGCTCACTTTCGAGCGTCCTTTTTAGGACGCTCATTTTGTCGTAAAAATTGAAGTTCTTGGACTTCCATTTTTGACAAAAAGGCAAAGACTATGTGGGAAAAAGATGTCATTGTGAACAACTTCGCCGAGCAGACCGCTCACCCCACACTCGAAATCCACCCCCAATGTGAACAACTTGTGAATAACTCTCAGGTGATTTTAAATAAATCATTCTCCAAGAGAAACTTACATCAATTTACAGTCAGGGAAGTAAAAACTTTTTTGGTCTAAGGGAAAACAATCATCGTGGCTAAAAAATGTGAACAACCTGTGAATGAGTCCCTTCCCCTCGGGAATTTAACCGATCTCTGGACTCAAATCTGCAAAGAGATCGCTCAGATCTCATCCCCCTCCGCTGTAGAGCGTTGGTTTAACCCTCTTCAGCTTCATGAAGTGACCGAGCAAACCTTCACTTTGGTGGGTGGGAATCTCTTCGCTCAATCCTTTATTGAAGACAACTTTAAGTCACAACTTCAGACCGCCATTACCCGCGTTCTCGGAGCCCCCCGAAAGATCGCTTTTCAGGTTCAAGAAAATCCCGCCCCGACCCCAACGCCTACGGTTCAAGTGATTCAAGAATCCCAAAAGGATCCGGAGCCCTCAGGTCTGAATCCCCGATTTACTTTTGATAGCTTCGTTGTTGGAACCAATTGCGAGTTTGCTCATGCCGCCGCACTCGGAGTGGCCCAATCTCCTGCCCGTACTTATAATCCTCTTTTCCTTTATGGAAGCGTTGGACTTGGAAAGACCCATTTGATGCAGGCGATTGGTCATCAGCTCCAAAAGAAAAAGGGTTTTAAGGTCGTTTACGTCACCTCCGAGCACTTCGCCAATGAGTTTATTGCTGCCATTCAAAAGAATGAGCTCACCAAATTCCGTAAAAAGTACCGACAAGTCGACTGTCTTCTGATTGATGACGTCCAATTTCTCGGTGGAAAAGAAAAGTCTCAAGAAGAGTTCTTTCACACGTTCAACTCCGTCGTCGTCGATGGTCATAAGCAAATCGTTCTCTCCAGTGACCTTCCTCCTTCCGAGCTCAATGGATTAGAAAAACGTCTCGTTAGCCGATTTGACTGGGGAATGACCGCACAACTTTGCGCTCCCGATGTCGAGACCCGTACGGCCATCCTTCGTCAAAAACTGGCGAATATGCAAGTGACGCTCAGTGATGAAGTCCTCACTTTTATTGCTCAGAAGATTCGAAGCAACATCCGCCGTCTCGAAGGCGCCCTGACTCGTGTGGCCGGATATGGTTCTCTTATTAATAAGAAGCTGACCGTCACTCAAGTCGAGCCCCTGCTCAAGGATCTTATCAAGATTGAATCCGAAGGCCGTGTGACTTTTGACTCCGTAATGAAAAAAGTCTCCGAGACCTATGATATTCGTCCCGGCGATATGACCAGCAAGCGGAAGCCAGCCAATATTGTCCTTCCTCGAATGATCGCCATGCACTTATGCCGACGTCTGACCCAAGCCTCCCTCAAGGAGATCGGAGAAGCGTTCGGAGGAAGAGATCACGGAACGATCCTCCATGCGGACAAAAAAATCCGAGAAAAAATTGAGAAAGACCCTCAGTTTTCCATGCAGATCCAATATCTTGCTGAAAAGCTGAGCACCGAAACCAAATAATTTTGGTCCGTTGACATAAACTTTCTTTTTCGGCACGATTTTTGACCGTGAGCTCCAGCATTCAATCTTATTTAAAATCTCTTCAGGGAAGATCGATTCCTTCCCTGACCCGATCGCTTGATATTGGAGTTCCTCTTCTTCGTGTTAAAAGTCACCTTGAGCAAATTGAGGTTCGACTCAAAAATCAGATTCACAGTTTTGATCCCGAGCTCGTCGGGTATGCCGAATATGTCTGCATCAATCACGGCAAACGCATTCGACCTGCACTCACGATTCTCTCGGTCGAAGCTCTTGGAAATAAGCCCGAAGAATCCCACTTGGATCTTGGACTTATCATCGAACTCGTTCACATGGCGAGTTTAGTTCACGACGATATTTTAGATGGAGCTCAAAAACGGCGAAATAAAATCACTGCGTATGCCAAATGGGGATCTGAAATTGCTGTTCTCTTAGGCGATAGTCTTTTCTCCCATGCCTTGGTTCTCTGCACCCGACTTTCGAGTCAGGAAGCGAGTCGAAAAATTGCCGAAGCCGCCCATGAAGTTTGTAATGGGGAAATCATTCAAACTCAGCGTCGCTTTGATCTTAATTTTTCAATCGAAGATTACTATCGCGTCATTCGGATGAAGACCGCAGCCCTTTTCCGTATTTCAACGGAATTAGCGGGAGTCATTAGTGGCGCTTCCGAAGCTAAAACTCAAGCCCTTCGCCAATACGGAGAATCTCTGGGAATCGCTTACCAAATTTATGACGACTGCCTGGATCTCATTGGCGTCGAAGATTCGACAGGAAAAACCTTGGGAACGGATCTTGGAAAAGGAAAACTCACTCTCCCCGTTCTCCATGTTTTAAAACAACTTCAAGGAGAAGAACTGCATCAGGTCCGTGAGATTATTCTTCATGGAACTCCTGAAGATCGAAAACAACTCATCGGTTTGGTTTTGGATCGTGGTGGACTTCACCATGCCATTCGACAAACCCAAGAAGAGATCAAGCGGGGAATTGAATCCCTGGATGTCCTTCCTTCCAATGATGCTCGCAAGGCATTACAACGAATCCCCGAAGCCCTCTCCGAGCACCTCAAGGGCATTTCCATCTAAAAACAAGAAGAGATGTTTAACCACCAAGTTCAAGGCAAAGAAAAGACAAAGGTATTTTTTTTTAAACAAAACAAATTCCTTTGTATCTCCTTTGCCTTGAACTTGGCGGTTCAATTTCTGCCTTTAAACGACTCTTCCGAACTTCCGTTCCATTTCGCTCCACTTCATCAAAATTAAAGTGGGTCTTCCGTGTGGACAGGTATAAGGGAATTCACAGGCCAGTAAGTCTTTGACGAGTTGATTCCACTCTTCCGGTTTTAAGGGATCGTTCGCTTTGACGGCTTGGCGGCATGCCTTTTTTGCAATCGTCTCTTCGCTGAGAAATCGTTTTTTACGAGTCTCTCCCCCTTCTTCTTGGAGATCATTGAGAAGATGCCGAATAAATCCTTCAATGTTTTTGGTTCTAAAAAGAGAAGGAAGAGAATCGACCATAAAGGTATTTGAGCCGAAGAGACTGATACCTAGTCCGATTTTATTTAAATCTTCTAATTCACGGCTTAAAAAATCGGCCTCACGAGGTGTGACTTGAAGCGTTACCGGTAAAAGGAGTTTTTGAGAGGAAACTTGTTGCAACTTGATTTGTTGAAGGAGTTTTTCAAACCAAACTCTTTCATGTGCGGCATGTTGATCGATCAGAATCATTCCTTCAGGACATTCGCCGGTGAGATAAAGTCCACCGACACAT
Organism: Verrucomicrobiota bacterium; assembly: GCA_040388725.1. Classification (GTDB taxonomy): domain Bacteria; phylum Verrucomicrobiota; class Verrucomicrobiia; order Methylacidiphilales; family CAMAQI01; genus CAMAQI01. The sequence continues at coordinate 371 of JAZKBH010000149.1, read as the reverse complement.
CCATGAACGCGAATCGACAACTCTTTCAGAGGAACCTGCTCCACAGGAGTCCGCATTTGAAATCCAGAAAAAGGAGTCGATGGCGGAGTCGAAGAGACTTCGGCATCGACGGTCAAATCGAATGAAGTCGGACGAATAAATTCGGTAGGAGTAGAACCGTCTCTTTTTTCAGAGCTCGTTTGATGAGGAGCAAAATCAGAAGTCGCGGGTGGTGTGTAAATGGGAACTGGTCCGGCTTGTGCGCCGCGAATTGCTTTCTGAATCGCTTCGACGACAAATTGGCGAACCCCATATTCTTGATGAAACCGAATCTCTCGTTTGGCCGGATGAATGTTGACCTCGATCACCCCCGGGTCCGGCGTAACCTTGAC
>JAZKBH010000148.1:5515-5997 GCA_040388725.1 Verrucomicrobiota bacterium | reverse complement strand
CCCCTCAAACCCCCTTTGACGAACCCCTTGCTCACATCGCCCAGGCCGTGGTCGACCAAAAAGCCTCTGTCGAGCTTCTCGGCCCCCTTAATCTTCTCGTGCGCGCCACAAAATCCGAACAGCAGGCCGCGACGGAAATCGAAACAGCGATCAAATTTCTCGACTCCCAATCCTCCCGCTCCCAAGATTCCGACTCGGACTCCAACGAGAATTCGGATGAGGATCAGCAGGAGATGAACGAGTCCGATGACTCGACCCCCTCGGATTCCTCGATGAAGATGCAAGGGGAGAGCTGGACCGACATGGTCAACCACTCTCTTCCAAAACCCAACTTCAGCGCCGAACAAATTTTACAGGAGGAAGAGGAAAATGCGGCGACCCGGGCCAAAAACAAGCCGGCCCGTATCGAAAAGGGCGAAAAGGATTGGTAATGAGCAAAAAACAAGAGCCAAATCAGAAACCCTTTAAATCATTTTTAATGG
>JAZKBH010000148.1:4629-5505 GCA_040388725.1 Verrucomicrobiota bacterium | reverse complement strand
AAGGAAAGCATGGAAAATGCTTTCTAAATTCTTTTTTTATCTATCCTGATTTCTTGATTTCCCCATTCAAAATTTACTCCTCTTCCTTTTTCTTTTCCTTATTTCTTCTCCTGATCTTTTTCCTCTCCCCACTCGTTGCCCAAACAGAGCCCAAAATCACATCAGCGCTGAGTGCCAGCCAATTTTTTGTCGGCGACGGTGCCCTCTGGACTCTCTCCATTACCGGAGCCAAAAGAGTCAATCCGCCCGAGATTTCGGAGCTCCCAGGTTTTTTCATCCATCCCCTCGAACCACAAATTCTCGAACAAAAAGACTCCAAAATTTTTATCTTCAACTATCGAATCATTCCTCGTCAATCCGGACTTCTGACTCTTCCTGAAATCACCGTCCAGGCCGATAGCAAAGACCTCAAAACGGAGTCGGAGATCCTCAATGTCGGTGCCCCAAAAACGACCTCCGCCCTTCGTCTTGAGGTCTCCTTTGATCGCCCCGAAGTTTATGTCGGTCAACCGGTCGTGCTAACCTTTCAATGGTTCAGTTCCCTTCCCCTCAACTCCATCAAGGCTCTCGATATTCAACTGCCGATGATTTACGACCCGAATTTCAATGTCATTGTCCCCGCCGAGGAGCGTACTTTGGGAGGAAAACCGGAAACCGTGGGACTTCCCTTGGAGGGCCAGCGGGCCATCGCCCAGCTCAGCTCCCTCAAAATCAACGAGGAGGAATTCAAGGTTCTGACCTTGAAGCGGATTTTTATTCCTCTAAAATCAGGGGATTTCTCCCTCCCCGCCACTCAACTTCTCTGCTCCTATCTTCCCCCCACGACCAACGGGAAAAAACAAACTTTTTCCTACCCTAGCTTTTTTAATAATGATT
>JAZKBH010000148.1:3673-4619 GCA_040388725.1 Verrucomicrobiota bacterium | reverse complement strand
GAGGGGTTCATCCGCTATGGCATCAACTCCGAGCCGATCACCCTGAAAGTCAAACCTCTTCCAGATTCGAATCGTCCCCCCGAATTTAGCGGCATTGTCGGACATGGTGAAATGACCCTTCAGGTCGAGCCCTCCTCTATCACCATTGGAGACCCGATCACGCTGACCCTCCATCTCAAAGGATTCGAAAATCCAGAGGCGATTTTACTTCCTCCGGTTTCCACCCTCGCCCCCTTTACCGGACAATTTCTGATTCCCTCCCAGCAATCCCCTCCCCGTATCCAAAACAATGATGCTCTCTTCACCCAATCGATCCGCCCCCTTCGAACCGCCGTCACCGGAATTCCCTCCCTGAAGCTCGTGACTTTTAATCCGGACTCCGGAGAATACGAAACTCTCTCCACCGCTCCCGTTCCCATCTCCGTTCGACCCGATGGAGAAACCACCGCCATTGATCTCGGCCCCGATTCACCTTCCAGTCAAAAACCAAATCCCGAGGGAATCTGGCAAAACATGCTAAAAGATGAGATCGAACCTCTGAGCCTCGCAGGATCGCTCGCCTCTCACAGCGTCTTTCTCTGGACTCTTCTTCCTCTGACTCTTTGGGTTCTCCTTTCAAAGCCGGCCCGGATTTATCGTCTGAAAAAATCCGATCCCGAAACCTGGAGACAAAGGGTTGCCTTCTCCCTTTTGAAAAAAGCCCTGACAAAAACAGCCGACGCCGAAAGGCAACGCTCCGCCCTCGGCGATTATCTCGCCACACGACTCCGAATCCGCAAAGAGGCGGTAACTCATCATGAAATCAAACGTGCCATGGAAGGACGGGGAATCACAATCGATGAAACCCTATCGACTTGCCTGCATGAACTTTTCGACCGGGGGGATCTCGCTGAATTTGGAAGGGATCCGAAAACAGTCCTTCAGTCCATTGACTCCGAAAAACTTC
>JAZKBH010000148.1:0-3663 GCA_040388725.1 Verrucomicrobiota bacterium | reverse complement strand
AAAAAAATTAAGCCGATGAATAAATTTCTGAGCTCCCAATTCCCTCTTTTTAAATTTTTAATGAGATTAATCCCCCTCTCTCTTTTACTTCTTTCCATCGGATTTTCGATGGAAAGAACGGAAAATGCTGACGAAATTTTTCTCAAGGCCTCCCAACTCGCCTCCACCGATCTCGGTCAGGCCCGGGAACTCTACCGTGTCGCCGCTCTCCACTATCTTGAGAAAGCAAAGGCAGATCCCACCCATCAAGGACCACTTCTCTACAATGCCGGGAATGCTTTCTTTCTCGCGGGGGATTCTGGTCACGCGATCATCGCATACCGGCAGGCCGAAAAATGGATTCCGGGCTCCTGCTTCCTCCGGGATAATCTCGCTTTTGTCCGAAAACAGAGTGGGAACCCCAAACTGGAAATCTCTCCTTCCTCCTCTCTTGGAAAATTTTTGTTCTGGATTAAAAATCCGGCGATCCTCTGGGTCCTTCTCTTCTTGTTGTTCCTATTGCTCTGGATCGAGCTTTTTTCAAGGCAGTGGAGGGGACATGGACATCCTTTTTTCCCTCTCAGAACTTTTCTGTTCCTGATTTTTCTCGTCGGCCTCTCACTGATATCGGTCAAAATCCAAAACTCTAAAAAAAGACGGGGGGTCCTGATTGTTCCCGAAGTCGAAGCCCGAAAGGGTCCGAATTATGGCTATGCCCCCGCTTTCACTTCGTCCTTGGACCCTGGAATGGAATGCGAAATCGTCGGAAAACAGGACGACTGGCTCCAAATCCGTCTCAGTTCCAGCCGCACCGCCTGGGTCCGCCATTCCACCGTAGAAATGATTCCATGATTCTTCTATCAAAAAATGTCATCGTAATTTCAGATCAATGACCGATCTTTTCAAAGTTGATGATCTAGTTTAAAGTTTAAACGAATAAATTTTCCATTGAAAAAAACGATTCCCATTGTCGTGGCACTTTTGGCCCTGACCCTTCTCTCCCTTCTTTACCGCCCACTGTCTGAAAAGCTCGGATGGACCAAGTCAATTCCGGTTTGTGCTCGATTTTTTGAGCCTAACAAAGGAGATCGAAACTCATCCATAAGTTGCCAGCGTTGCCATGCCGAAGAGACCCAGGACTGGGTGGAGAGCCTCCATGCCAAAGCCAATCGAAAGATCGATCCCGCACTTGATCGAGCGGCTTTCGAAATCAAATCCCATCCTCAACTTCACGAATCCAAGCTCAAAGTCGAATGGACTCCTCAAAATACTCCTTCTCTCACCCTTCAAACACCTCCCTCTTTTTCCCACCATAATCAACCCGAAATGGTGATCGGTCATGAGAACATGTATCAATATCTTCTGCCCTTTCCCGGCGGTCGTTGGCAATCTCTTGATCCTGTCTACGATCCCCACAAGAAGGAGTGGTTCGCCCTTTTCGAAGGAGAAAAACGACAACCTCACGAGTGGGGACACTGGTCCAACCGCGGAATGAATTGGAATTCCAATTGCGCCTCCTGTCACATGACAAATTACAATAAAGGTTATGATGAAAAATCGGACTCCTACCACTCCACCTGGAGCGATCAGGGGATCAACTGCTCCAGCTGTCACTCCTCCGTCAAACCAACTTCCGACACCAAAACCGTCTTCAACCGTCTCTCTGAAATGGATCGTTGCGCCGCCTGTCACAGTCGACGCGAAGAAATCACGACCCAGGAAAAGATCGATCTCCCTTACAACGATCAATATCGGTTAGAGCTTCCAACCCGTTCTGGTGTTTACTACCCGGACGGACAAATCCGGGATGAAGTCTTTGAGTGGGGCTCCTTTAAAATGAGCAAAATGGGTCATGCCGGCGTCAGCTGCATGGAGTGCCACGATCCCCATTCTGGAAAACTCCGTCTTCCTATCGAAAACAACTCCCTCTGTCTCTCCTGTCACGGAACCGAGACAAAATGGAACGCTCCTCAAATCATCCCTCAAGCCCACACCCATCATGCCTCCGGAAGCATGGGCAATCGATGTGTCGAATGTCATATGCCTGAAACAACCTACATGAAACGCGATCCACGCCGCGACCACGGATTCCTGACTCCCGATCCCCTTCTGACCAAAGAACTCGGAATTCCCAACGCCTGTAATCGTTGCCACCAGGACAAGAGCGTCGATTGGGCGATTCAAAAAACAAACGAATGGCATGGCGATAAAATGAATCGCCCCGAGCGCGAAAAAACCCGAGCCGTGGCAAGGGCTTATCAAAATGATACTGCCGTCGTTCCTGAACTTATTCAGATCGGAAAATCAGAGAAGATCGCCCTCTGGAGAGCGACTCTTTTGGAACTCGCCATCTCCCTCGACCCTCAAAACCCAACGGTCCAACAGTGGTCGATCGATTCTCTCAAAGACTCCGATCCCCTCGTCCGTCGATCTGCCATCCATGCCGGAGAAAATCAACCCGATCTTTGGAATTCGATTCGCCCCCTTCTTAAAGATCCCGTTCGCAGCATTCGAACGGAAGCCGCCTGGATCCTGCGAAGAGAGATCGATCCCAAATCTTCGGTTGCCCAAGAGCTCAACGAATGGATGGACCAAATCTCCGATCAACCCTCAGGAACCCTCCGCAAAGCCTCTTATCATGAATCCCGAGGAGAAACCGAAGAGGCTGAAAAACAATATCGCCGCCTCATTGCCATCGATCCAAATTCATGGACGGGTTACCACGAACTTTCCCGATTTTTCGCCAGCGTCGGAAAAGCGTCCCAATCTCTTCTCGTTCTTGAAGAAGCAATTCAAAAAGTCACGAAGCCCACTCAACTCGAATACGACCTCGCTCTCATCTACGCGGAATCAGGCCGACTAACAGATGCCGAAAAGACATTCCAAAAAGTTCTCAAACGAGATCCCCGCTTTCCCCGGGCATTGTACAATCTCGGCCTTCTCCAAAATCAAATAAGGAAAACCAAAGAATCGATCCAAAGCCTTCGCAAAGCCATTGACGCAGAACCACAATCCCCGGAGGCCCCGTATGCGTTGGCGACCATATTGTTTAAACAAAATCAACAACCAGAAGCTCAGCATCTTCTGCAGAAAGTTTTAAGTCAGCATCCTGACTATTTGCCGGCACGACAACTCCTTGAACAAATCAAAACCTCTCCAAAATAGTTCGAGGCAATTGAATTGCTCGGCTTGCTAAGCCAAAGAGACGCTTCTGGGATCATCACTCCAAATCCAAGAGATCGCAGAAAAAATTGGTTACGCCAATGCTTTCCATTTTTCCAATCACTTCAAAAAAGAAACTGGACTTACACCCAAGACTTTTCGTCATCGTTAACCTGTAATTTATAACTTTTCTTTCGCCGTTGTAACTTTTTTAGTAACTCTTAAGTCTCTGCAAATTAACGGGGAGTAAAACTTCAATCAACCAAATCGCGTACGCAGTGTTCCTTGTAACTATTCTCCAACAACGAAGTAACTTCCTCCATCAAATCCCACTTATCATAAGGCACTTACAAAGATGCTATTTCAACTCGAAAACTATTTTTTTTCGCATCGACTGTAAATCTCATCCCATGTCAGCTGTGACGCAACACAATGTGTGTGTGTGGCGTCGCATCATAAATGAAACAGTTCGTCGCACAGATGTGAAATAAAAGGTCCTTTTATTCGCAACCTAAATGAAAC
>JAZKBH010000147.1:2442-2789 GCA_040388725.1 Verrucomicrobiota bacterium | reverse complement strand
GTGGAATCGCTATAAGGTTTACTGACTTTAACGACTAATAATCCAGAGCCATTGAGGGTCCCGGCAAAAAGGGAATCCCCTACTTTTTTATCTACGGGCAACGGCTCTCCTGTAATCGGGGCTTGATTGACATCGGATTGACCTTCGATTACTTCCGCATCCAAAGGAACTCGTTCACCGGGACGAATTTCAACAATATCACCCGTCGCCACTTCCTGAAGAAGTGTTTCTACCCAGTCTGAACCTTTTTTTACCCGTGCACGGGGTGGGGCAAGATCGAGGAGTTTGGATATGGCTTTTCTTGCTCGTCCCACGCTGTAACCCTCCAACCATTCTGCGACACCAAA
>JAZKBH010000147.1:0-2432 GCA_040388725.1 Verrucomicrobiota bacterium | reverse complement strand
TGCAATCACAACCAAGGCGTTAATATTGGGACGAAAACGTAAAAGAGATTTGAATGCTTCCGGCAACAAAAACCAACCTCCCGCCGTCATTCCTATGGCATACAAAGAATCATTTAGAAGGGATGAGCTTTTGAAAAGATGCTCCGCAATAAGCCCTGCCACTGTGGCGAAGGCTCCAATTCCAACGCTCCACTCTTTCCAAAGGTTGCTTCCTTCGTCATGGCTATGATCATGTCCACAGGAGTTGCATGAGGATTCTTTTTCGTGATCTTTATGATCGGAGTGGTTTTCGTCACGAGAGTGCTGATGTTCTTTGGGTTCCATAGTGTTTTCCGTGATCGTTTAATTTAGGTTTCAAACAGGATAATAATAAGACCGAGTAAGACGAGTAAACCACCCAAAATCCCGCTTTCGTATTTTTCCATAAACGACAGCTTAAATCTTTCCATTCCTGCTAACGTGAATGCTGTAAAAACAACCATGCCGACAACAGTGGCAAGAGAGAGAACAAGAGTGAGAAGAAAAAATCCACTCCATCCGTACTGTACGCCAGAAACATACACGGGCAAAAATCCTTCGCAGGGAGAAAAGGTTAATAATGCTAATAGACTCACGATGGCTGCCCAATCTGATTTTGGAATGGGCATTTCCTTTTCCTCATGATGACAATGCCCATCTCCGTGGTCGTGATGGCTATGATCGTGATCATGTTCTGTAAATGGAACCTCGTAAATATGTGTATGATCGCCGTGGGAAAGGGTGACTATGGCTTGGAACTCATGAGGTTCAGGAATATCAGTCGTAGACTCCAAAAAATCTGCTTTTCGTTGAAAAACAAAGACCTGTCTCTCTCCGTCTGGACGGATCGTCTCGATTTTAACCTTCTCGCACGCAGGAGGAGAAGAAGGTCTTTTTTGTTCATCGTTAAAAAAGAGACGAAATTGCGGGGGGACACCGGTTTCAAAAACCGTTAACTCCAAAGAACCGTGTCCCGTGTCAACTAAGACTCCTCCACGTAATCCAACACCAGTCTTTGGAGAGCCGTGATCGTGTCCTCCAAAAAGATGGGTATGTCCATGTCCTTTTCCGCTGAGTTGTCGAAAAACATAATAAGATCCAAACAATACAAGAGCACCGCCTGCAATCCATGGAAAAGCGGCTCCGATCTTTGCATTCAGGGTAATGCCACACCAAGCGACCAGAAATCCGAGAATTGCCGTAAAAGAGACGTGTCCCAGACCTGCCAAAGCCGTAATGAGAAGCGTTTTGGAACGGCTCCACTTTTGAATTCGAGAGGTGAGCACAAACGGGAGCCAGTGGGTAGGAATGGCGGCATGAAAGAAAGCAACAGTGAATCCCGTGACCATGATGGTATTGAAAATAGATTGATTCATAATCATGAGATATACCCCCATACCCCTTAAAATCAAGTTTAAATCAGATTTGCGGGATAGAGGGGCATTATGATCGTCGCTCCTTGATTTTTCGAAAATAACGGGGGTTTCCCCCACTGCCATCTGGGACAAATCAAAGATATCCGCTTCACTTCCCATACAGAGGAAGTCGGATATTTCGTAATATCTTTAGGTTGTACTAATGCTTGTGTTCCGAATGTTCTGCGCCTTCCGCATGCTCGCAAATACAGGCATATTCGGCATGTTTACATTCCTTGCAAACTTCATCGTGATATTCCACACGGAAGTTTTGAGGTTTGGATGCTGCATCATTTTTAATCTGAATCACTACACGATATCCATCTCCTTCAGGTAAAATGGATTTAGAAACAAAACCATCTCCATTTTTCTCAAATTCAAGGATTGTTTTTCCTGATTTCACTTCAGCGATGACTTTGATTTCCTGAGACTGAGGGGTAACAGGTTTCATCGATTCATCATAAAATGTCACCCGTACCTTCTTGTCGGCTTGAACCAAAAACTCGGCGTGGAGAGGTTCGCTTTCCAGTACTTTTCCGCCACGAGGACCGGGAATAATTTTGTGATGATGATCGTCAGCGGCTTTTGCATGGGAGCCGATCAGAAGTGCGATGAGGAGAAGTTTGATTGTAGTTTTCATATGGGATTCCTTTTGTTGATATTTAATTTCAGATTTTATTTTTGATTTCTTCCCGGTTTTCTGCCCAGGCGTAGAGCGTGGGTAAAAGAAGCAGGGTTAGAAAAGTGGCACTCACAATTCCCCCGATGACCACTGTGGCCAGAGGACGTTGAACTTCTGCTCCGGCTCCTGAGCCCAGAGCCATCGGAAGAAATCCGAGGCTGGCGACCATCGCAGTCATGACAACAGGACGAAGACGTGTCATGGATCCTTCACGAACCGATTCTAGGACATTGCGACCTTCCTCGCGGAGCTGGTTAAAATAGGTGACGAGCATCACTCCGTTGAGAACTGCGACACCCGAGAGAGCGATGAAGCCG
>JAZKBH010000146.1:0-3390 GCA_040388725.1 Verrucomicrobiota bacterium | reverse complement strand
AGGAGTACGCGACACAGATTACGCGGTTTTTAGTCGAAAAAAAAGTAAAAGCGGTGGTGGTCGCCTGCAATACGGCGACTGCTTATAGTCTCGATCGACTCCGTGAACTTTTTCCCATTCCACTTCTCGGAGTGATTGAGCCTGGAGTCAAAGCAGCACTGAGTGCGACGAAAGGGGGACGTATTGGCATTATTGGAACCACGGGAACGATTCAGAGTCATGCCTATCAAAATGCGTTATTAAAGATTCGACCCGATTTATGGATTCGAGCGTTATCGACTCCTCTTTTAGTTCCGTTGATTGAAGAGGATTGGTTGGATCATCCTGCGACCGATTTAATTTTAAAAGAGTATCTCGATTCCATGATCATCGAAAAGGTCGATACTCTGGTTTTAGGTTGCACTCATTATCCGCTTCTAAAGCAACGGCTTCAATGGATTGTGAAAGAACAGATGACGCTTGTCGATTCGGCTGAAAACATGGCAAAAGATCTGAAAGCGACGCTGGAGAATCACGGGCTTTTGAGTTTGGAAAAAGAACGGGGAAGTACCCGTATTTATGTGACGGATTACTCCCCTCGTTTCCGGGTTTTGGCGGAACGCTTTTTAAAGTGTCCGATCGAGCACTTGGAGCGGATTACTTTAGGTTAGAAAAAATTCTACGTTCGGTTTGTACGAGGATTTGTTTAAACGTTCGGAGTGGTATCTCTCGATTTTAATCGAGAAAGAGACCTATCAATGGCAGCACGTAGGGCATTCGTGTCGATCGGTTTCATCACGAATTCATCCATTCCTGCTGCTAAAGCTTTCTTTTTTTCCTCTTCCAAAACACCGGCACTCACGGCGATGATGGCCATGTTTTTATGTTTTTCTTCAAATCGGATGCGGCGACAAAGTTCAATGCCATCCATTCCCGGCATTTGAATATCGAGGAGAATGAGGTCGTAAGTTTTGGATTGGATCATTTGTAACGCAATAAAAGCGTCTTCCGCTAAATCAGGATCATAACCCATTTGTTGCAGAAAAATCTGACTGATCCGACGATTTACCAGATTGTCTTCAACGACTAAAATACGCAGTGAAGTATCAGGGGTATTCGAAGATTCCTTTGGGCTATTTTCTGATGGAATGGACACTGCTAGAGGAGAATGCGTTTCAATGGGAAGTTGAAATCGAAATGTGGAACCTCTTCCCGGAGTCGATTGAACAAAGATTTTTCCGTTCATTTTTTCGATCAAACTACGGCAAATACTAAGGCCGAGTCCCGTTCCTCCGTAAGCGCGGGTGGCGGATCCATCGATTTGGCTAAAAGGTTTAAAGAGTTTATCCTGCTGATCCGCACGGATGCCGATACCGGTATCGATGACAGAGAACTCAATGAAATTATTCTTTGAATCCGTGACGGGGCGAATGTCGACCGTAATACTTCCTTTCGATGTAAACTTGAGAGCATTGCCAATCAAATTCAGGAGGATTTGTCGAATTCGATCGGGATCACCGATAAACGAATCGGGAAGATGGGGATCAAGATCAAATTTGAACGCCAAATTTTTATTTTTGGCTTCGAGAGAAAAGAGATTGGTAATTTCCTCTGCCATGTGTGGGAATGAAATTGTTTTCGATTCCAATTTTACTCCTCCCGAGTCAATTTTTGAATAATCCAGGATATCATCAATGAGCGTCAAAAGGCCTTTGCCGCATTGATCGATAATTCCGACGTATTCTTTTTGCTCCGAAGAAAGAGGGGATTGTTTGAGAAGCTGAGTGAACCCGAGGATTCCATTCATCGGGGTCCGGATTTCATGACTCATGACGGCTAGGAAAGAGCTTTTCGCACGAGCGCCGGAGAGAGCTTCATCTCGGGCTTTAATGAGTTCTAATTCAAGGTTTTTTCTCTCGGTAATATCGCCGACCATTCCGCTGAGGCGAATCGGTTTACCTTCCGCATCTAACTCAACCATGGATCGAATCCAAATCCAGTGTACACTTCCATCGTCCCAGACAATTCGACATTCGAGATGAGATTCCTGAGGTCGTTGGATCGCTTTTTTAAAAGATTTTTGGACCTCCTCTAAATCAAGGGGATGGACGTACCTGAAAAAGGTTTCATTTGTCCACTCTTCGATGTTTTTGGAATGTCCAAAAAGAGTATCATGTTGATTGGATCGTATGACTTTCCCTGTCGAAAGGTCGAGGTCCCAATATCCGAGATGAGCATTTTTGAGGGCATATTGGAGGCGATCTTCGCTTTTGAGTAACTGTGCTTTTGAACTTTGAATTTTTCCGATAAAAAAAACCAGAACGAATCCTAAAAATCCTATAAAACCATAGAGGAGTAAAAGGTTATTTAATGTTTTATCACGAAGCGCAAAGGCTTCTTTTGCGGGTTGTTGGGAAATCACGGTCCATTGATATTTTGAGACCTTTTCATAGCCGATAAGCATTTCTTGATGCGTTAAGGGATCCGCATCGATTTCAACTCCTGAATGATCTTCAAGTGCTGAGAAAGCTAATGGAGTTTCCTGAATGGTTTTAATTTCTTGTTCACCCGATCCGAATGTCAAAGTGACATGTCCATGTTGATCAATAAAATAAGTGTTATCGGAGTGGCTCAAGTCTTTGTTTTTATTCCAATCGAGAAGCGTATCGACAGGAACTTGTAAGACTAAAATTCCTCGAACGATCCCATCATCGGATTTAATCGGCATGGAGGCCGTAAAAACATTCATCTGCGGTTTTGCTCCGCGCCTAAAAATTTCGGAGATATGAGGATTCCAATCCTTTTTAAGTCCTTGATACCAATCTCGATAAGATAAATCAGCTCCCAGCATTTCGGGAGCACGAGGAAAGTCAGCTCGAAGGATGCCTGAAGGATCGGCTAATATTACTCGAATGATATAGGGTGAACTCTCGGTAATCTGCTTGATCGCATCCATGGCTTCATCCCATTTTTGGTTTTGAACCAAGCCTTTAAAGCGGGGACGCATCGTAATCGAGACACCGAGTTCCGTGAGTCGATCAAATCTTTCATTGAGTGCGATGGCCGTGAGATGAACGGTCGATTGCCTGCGTGAGATAGGAGTTTCTGTGAGATAGTGGCTTGTTTGCTGATAATTAAACCAGGCGATCAGCATGACGGGAAAATAGATAAGGGCGGCAATGGCGATATTTGTATGCTTTTGTCTTTTTCCTAGAAAGGATTCTGAAAGCCATCTCAAACGACGCATAGGCTGAATGGTGGAGTTTCTTTTTTTTCTTTCAATCGAGAATTACGGGAAAGCAATTAAAGAAACGAATGCTAAAATGATGATTTTTCTTATGAAGTGGGAGGTGGGATACATCTTCAATATTTCCCAAATCTTGCATTGGAAATTATAAAATCGGGAGGGCC
>JAZKBH010000145.1:0-7635 GCA_040388725.1 Verrucomicrobiota bacterium | reverse complement strand
GAGATCAAAGGCGACGTCACAACCTTGGAAGACTTCAACGTCTTAGCCAAACTCAAACAAGTCGAAGATTAAGCTCCCGCGCGCTCGAGATGAAAGTCTTGGCGCCAAATAGATTCGAGCTTGCCATTCCCTGGAATTTCCATGGAATTCAAGTTCATTCGCGGGTGTAGTTCAGTGGTAGAACGGGGGCTTCCCAAGCCTCTAGCGAGGGTTCGATTCCCTCTACCCGCAAGTATTTAGAATTTACGCATCCATAGCTCAACTGGATAGAGCATCGGTCTTCGGAACCGAGGGTTAGAGGTTCAAATCCTCTTGGGTGCAAGTCTTCATGATTTACGATTTACTCTGAAATTTTGAGGTTTTTGAAGCTTTCTTCATTTCTACGAACGACTCTGATTACCCAACCGGTGACAAAAATTGACAACGAACTCTGAACCTCTAAGTATTCATTTTTTATTAATTGGACAGACAATGGACAAAGAATCTTTAGGGGCATTTATTTTTGAGTCGTGATCTAAATATCGAATCAAAATTTGATCGCCTTGCTTAAGGCTAAAAAAACTACTTTCCGTGCCTTTAAAATTTCCCTTAATTTTGCTTCCCTTTTTATCATCAAATTCATATTCAATTTTCATGGCGCAATCACCAAACCCTACATCTCCTAGAAAACTTTTTTGAGTAATATTTCCAATTGCTTCACTCTTTGAGCACCGAAGTGCTGGTGAATTATCGATAATTTTTCGAAATAAATTCATGACTCTCATTATATCTACTAACTCGTTTTATATCGATACAAGAATCACTTTTACAGTGTTACTCCTTTTCGGAGAGTCAGCTCAGTACATAGTACAATTTATTCAGACATCCTACTTCGTCATGTGTTCGATATTCTGTACTAATCACTGCCTCATGCCTGATTTCTTTAAGGTCTCAATTTGCGACCTTAAAAAGCATCTTAAATTTCCAGAAACTCCAATAAAACGAATCCACCCAAATTCAAAGACTTGTAGTTTAAATCTATTCAGGTAGTGATTTCATCCATGAAAATTTTACTCGGATTACTTTTCTTATCGATCGCTCCTCTTTCTTATGGGGATGATAGTAGCTTCTCCATGTCGCCGATCCCGAATGCGGAGGTTTATCGCGATACCGCTTTGAACGAAATTAAGAAAGAACTCCCTGCCATCAATCCTGCGGATTTAGAAATGCAGTCGATTGAAGTCCGATATCCTTTCGACATGTCTCAATACATCAAAACACCTTCCCAAATCAGCATCATGTTTATGAAGAAGAGCGGACGAAACGAAAGCACCGATTCCGCAGGTAATAAAACCGTGATCCAAGATTTGATCCAAGTCATTATCTCTCAAAACAAAGAGACCTCCGCCCTCAGCTTCGTCGTCAAGGAGACCCAATCTCAAACGCGTTATCCTAAAAACTTTACAACGACTTCGATTCAAACCACGAAGAGCAAAAAATAGATCGCTTCCCCTCTTTTCATCAAAAGGAGACTTTTGAGAAACGTCCTACGCCAATCCCTTTAAAGATAATTTGAATAGGGAAATCACTCCCGACAAAATTCGGGATGCGAAGACTTGAAAAAAGGAAAAAGCCCTCTGAATTGGTTTTAATTTTTCATGATTTCCTACTTTCCCCATTCAAATTGAATTTTAGGCATTCAGATAAAGTCTACGGCTGAAGAAAGAATGGTATCAGCGGAAATTCAAAAATAATGTAGCCACAAAGAAGCGCAAAATGCGCAAGGTTAAAGTCAATTTGAAGAAGGGATCGTCTTGGAAAACTGCGCTTCTTCGCGGCAAAAAATAGCTATGGCTTTAGTGAAGACGTTCTAGAGCATTTTCGGTTTAAATGCTCGCACTCAAGTTGTCTTATTTTCTTCTACGGGAGGGCAGGCTCTCCCGAGCCGCCTCCCTCAATACAGAGGCGGATGAGGACATCTCGCCCTCCCGTTAAAAGCGACAAGCTCTATCGAAAATGCTCTAGATCATTCTTCAATGACTCAGATTCAAAAAACATGAGGGATTCTGGCATCTCTCCTTCTTCTGCTCATTATCCCATTGGATATGCCAGCATGACCACAAATGGAAGAATCATGGCTCCCTCTTATATCGTCCAAAATGCTGGACTCGCAGCGCTCGTCCCTCCCGTAAAAATCAGAAATTCACTTCTGCGGACTCTTTTACACGCAGCCGACTCGCTTCATCGTCTGAGTCAATAAATCCATTTGCGCCTCGGTATGCGCCGCGCTCAGGGATATTCTGAGACGCGCCTTTTGAGGGGGAACGGTCGGATAGCGAATCGCTACGGTTAAAAAACCTTCGTCCAAGATCTGTTGGGAAACTTTTAAAGCCTCATTCTCATCTCCGATCATCCACGGAAAAATCGGGGTGGAATGATTCTGAAAAAGATCGCTCTTTTGAATTTGGGAAAGCTTCTGCGCAAAAACTTCTATGTTCTTTTGAAGTTTATTTCTTCTCAGAATCCCCTCCTTGGTTTGGAGCCACTGAATCGCCGCCAGGCTAACCGCGGAGGTTACGGGGGAATTCGCCGTCGAAAAAACAAAGGAACGAGCCTTGTTTAATAAAAAGTCTATGAGACGGCGAGATCCCGCCACATAGCCCCCTGAGCTCCCCAAGGCCTTGCTATAGGTTCCCATTTGAACCTCCACCGCCGAACTTAAACCTAACGACTCGATGAGGCCTCCGCCTCGATTTCCAAAAATGCCAGTGGCGTGCGCTTCGTCGACCATGAGCCATGCGCCGTATTTCTCTTTCAGCTCAACGATCTCTTTCAAAGAAGCAAGATCCCCATCCATCGAAAAAACAGATTCCGTGACAATCAGCGTCTTTCCTTGAGCTTCTTTCAATAGCTTTTCCAAGTACTCCAAATTTTGATGAGGAAAAACACGGACTTCAGCCCCGCTTAATCGCGCTCCATCAATCAGACATGCGTGACTGAGCTTATCGAGAATCACCGTATCCCCTTTACCAACCAGTGCAGGAATCACTCCCATCGGAACGGCAAAACCACTCGAAAACGAAAGTGCGGATTCTGTTCCCTTGAGTTTCGCGGTTTCCGCTTCCAGCGCTTCATGGATTCGGAGATTTCCACAAATCAGACGAGCCGCCCCACTTCCTGTTCCCCATTTTTCGACCGCCGCATGAGCGGCTTCTTTTAAAAACGGTTCCGAGGCCAAGCCGAGATAATCATTGGAAGAAAAGTTAAGAACCTTTTTATTTTGAAATTCAATTTCGATTCCAGAAGGCGAATCCATCGAGCGAAAAGACCTCTTTAAATGATTTTTCTCTAAATCCGAAAGGATTTGATCAATCCATTCTGAAAATCCGCTCATACTTTTCCTCGAATTGCCTTGGCCGCTAC
The DNA here is from genome assembly GCA_040388725.1 of Verrucomicrobiota bacterium. Taxonomy (GTDB): domain Bacteria; phylum Verrucomicrobiota; class Verrucomicrobiia; order Methylacidiphilales; family CAMAQI01; genus CAMAQI01. The sequence goes on along the minus strand of JAZKBH010000145.1, from coordinate 4,233 downwards.
TTCCGGAAGAACGGAATTCATCCACATCCCTGTTCCGGTTTCAAATCCGGCAATCCCCCCAACCCGAGGAAAAACTTCTAGCGACCATCGAAACCAGTCGTCTCCTTTTTCAGCGACGGGAACCTGATTTAAAAAAAGATTGTACGGAAAATCAGGGCGAGTCGATTTTTCGATTCCTGCAAAAACCGTCCGGATCGCTTCTGAAAGTTCTTTTAAAACCCCGGAAGAATTCGTTCCGAAATCGGTAATCGGTTTTCGGGGATAAAAAATCACCTCGTACGGGAAACGGCTGACATACGGACAAAAAGCGATGATCTCTTCTGATTGCCAGACAATCCGAGATTGTTGCTGAAGTTCGGTCTCCAAAAGAAGATTAAGATAAGATCGCTGATTTTTTTGGAGATATTCTTTCAAAAACGTGTTTTTGATTTCAAACCGAGGCGGGACGATCGGAAGGGCGACCAATTGAGAATGAGAATGAGGAAGTGAGGCTCCTGCCACGCCACCCGAGTTTTTAAAGAGATAAACCGATTGTACCCCTGGTTTTGATTTCCAGAACTGAAATCGATTTTGAACGGCTTCAAAAAAAGAGATTAAATTTTGAACAGGAAGCTTTTCAAGGGAGAGCGCCTCGTCAGGAGTTTCAATCATAACCTCATGCCCACCCGTCCCTGCGATCGTTTCAAAAAGAGGATGCCCCAGTCCTGAAAGGAAGGTCGCGGCTTCAAAGGCGGGATAGAGATTCGGGAAAACACGAATATCCCAGCCGGGAGTATCCGGCAGAGTCCCCTTCTCACGATGGGCATAGACTTCACCGGGTGTTTTTCCTTCATTCCCGAGGGCAAAAGGATTCTCAAAACCGGGAGTTAATGCCGGAGGAGCCTTAAAAGCATACGGACGCTTCAGACGAGCAGGAGCAAAGACCACATATTGCCCTGCAGCAGGATCAAAGCGAAGTTCGGACATATCCCTGAGGTTGTAACGTTTTTATTCCCTCTCTCAAGATCTCTTCCATAAAACGACTAATTAAAACAGACGATTTTTGTAAATAGGGAAAGAATGCCACCTGAATGGTGAATGAGAAATGGGTTAAAATTCCTGCTTTCCCTATTCCACTGTATTTCTGATAGCACGCCTATTCACGCATCTTCTTTCTTTTTCAAATATCTTTTCAAATCGACCCTCACCGCATTAGGATATCCCTCTCTGTGAAAATACCGACTATCCAAACCATTTCGAAAACCGCGATCCTTCGTGAAAGTCTCTCTTTTAATCGATTTGCCGAACCTCAGGATGCAATTCAATCCAAGGTTTCTGAAATTTTAAAAGCGATCAAAACTCAAGGAGATCAAGCGCTCCTCGCTTATACGAAAAAATTTGACCGAGCCACTTTTACCTCAAAGACCATCCGCCTGAAATCGAAGGCTCCCAAACCTGATGCAGAGACCCTCGACGTGCTTCAAGGCGCTTTAAAAAATATCCGCGCCTTTTCCAAAAGAAACATTCCAAAAAAATGGAGCCAAAAAAATCACGATGGAGCTTGGGTCGGCGAGATGCATACCCCGATTCAACGCGTCGGCATTTACGTTCCCGGAGGAACTGCTCCGTTAGTCTCCACTGCCCTCATGACCGTCGGCATTGCGCAGCTTGCAGGAGTTCGTGAAATCGTCGTGGCGACCCCACCACCGGTGAATCCCTTCCTTCACTACGCTTTAGAGCTTTGTGGTGCGACAGAGATTTATCAAATGGGAGGAGCTCAAGCGATCGGCGCCTTGGCCTATGGAACGGAGAGCATCAAACGCGTCCAAAAAATCTTTGGTCCCGGCAACGCCTTTGTCGTCGAAGCGAAGCGTCAAGTTTGTGGAGCGGTTGCAATCGATCTTCTCCCGGGACCGAGCGAAATTGCGGTAGTCGCCGATGAGACCGCGAATCCCGCTTTTATTGCTTCGGATTTATTGGCCCAAGGAGAACACGGACACGGAAGCCAAGCGCTTTTGATTTCACCCTCTCTCGATCTTTTAAAAGGAGTCCAGATGGAACTCGCACTTCAGGCGAGTCAGTGTACGCGCAAAGATTTCATCATGGAGGTTTTAAGTCAGGGATGCCATCTGCTCCATGTCCCCTCCTTGGAGTTGGCTCTCACCCTTGCCGATCAATATGCCCCGGAACATCTTTCCTTGATCGTTAAAAATCCAAAGCGAGCGATTCCCAAAATTAAAAATGCCGGGGCGATCTTTATTGGGAACTACTCCCCTGTCGCCGTGGGCGACTACTGGGCAGGCCCCAGCCATACCCTTCCGACAGGCGGAGCAGGCAAGTCCTTCCCTGGTCTGATGATCGAACAATTTTACAAACGGACCAGCATGGTCGAGTACGATGCCCGCTCAATAAGAAAGGCCGCCCCTTCCGTGGCAGCCTTGGCTGAGCTCGAACATCTCGATGCGCATGCCAAATCAGCGATGATTCGATTCCATTAAAGCGTGAAAGAATTATTCCCTGACCTTGACCTTAAAAGGCAAAAAAGGTAATGACTTCTTTCCATGGCGATCAAATCAGAGCAACAAATCTCCGCAGCGGCTAAAGACTATCTCAAAAGAGCGAAAACAGGGCTAGAAACCAAAAATTGGGATGGGGCTATTGCTTACCTTTTAATGGCCATTAAAGCGGAGCCGATGTTCCTGGAAGGCCGTAAGCTCCTTCGCCGTGCTCAATTTCAAAAAATTAAACTTCAAGGAAGCGGATTCAATCAAAGCGTCGCTTCCGTGAAAGCCTCTGCCGTCGCGATGAAGGCCGGTGGCGCGATTAAACAAAATCCGATCGAAGCGTTGACCATTTTAGAAGATGCTTTTGCGACCGATCCGACGAATACCCGCGCAAATGAACTTCTCGCCGAAGCCGGGTTGGCGATGAATGAACCGGAGTTTGCTGTTTTTGCCTACGAAAGCATTTATGAAGGCGATCCGAAGAATACGAAAAATCTTCATCGTCTCGCTAAATTGCTCATGGAGATCAAGGCCCCTGGTCGCGCTCAAACCATTTATCAAAAAATTGCTGAAATCGATCCTACGGATTCCGATGCGATTTCGGCATCGAAGAATGCCGCTGCCGCACAAGCCTCTCAACAAGGGGGCTGGGAAAGCGCCAAGGACTATCGCGATCTCATGAAGGATAAAGGGCAAGCGGTGGCTCTGGAGCAAGCGAACAAAGTTCAGAAATCCGAAGATGCCACTGCGGCTCAAATCCAAGAAATTTACGCCAAGTTTGAAAAGGATCAGAAAAACATTGTCTATCCGAAGCAAATGGCAGGACTCTATGCGAATATCAACGACTTTGAGAATGCTATTGCATGGTACAACTATGCTTGGGAATTGGGAAATAAGTCCGACTCGAATCTCGAGAAATTGATCTCCGATCTCACCTCCAAACAATTCGAAAGCTGTATCAAACAGGCCAAAGAATATTTGGAACAGGTTAAAGCGAATCCCGAGCTCCAAGATCAAATTCCGGCTTACGAAACCCAGCTCGCCAATCTTCAAAAGCAAAAGCAAGACTACGTGCTCCAAACGTCTAAAGATCGCGTTCAACGTTATCCGAACGAAAACCAATATCATTTCGAATACGGAGAAGCCCTGTTTAATAACGCTCTCTATAAAGAAGCGATCCCTGAGCTTCAACTCGGCGCGAAACAACCGACGGTACGCTATAAAGCTTTAAATTACATCGGTCTCTGTCATTGGAAGCGCACTCCAAAAATGTTGGATATGGCGAGCAAAACGCTCCAAAGCGCGATTGCTGAAATTCCGACGATGGATGACTCCAAAAAAGAGATCACTTACAATTTGGCGCAAGTCCTGGAAGAGCTGAAGAAAAACAGCGAAGCGATCGAACTCTATAAGCAAATTTACGAAGTCGATATGGCTTACAAAGATGTCACCGAAAAAGTCGAAAAATCTTACGAAGCGGCTGCTGAATAACTGTAGAGTTCAAGAGAACCCTCTAATGAAGGCAGGGAAGCAGGAAGTTTTTATTTTCTCTGATAACCTATTTTTGTTTTAGAGTTTTAAAAATGGATCGAATTATTGGAGGGGCAGACGCCGTCTGCCTTCCCCATTCCTGAGGCACAGGGCCTGTACCGCTCCATTCCATTTAAAAACGGCTACAGTTTAATCAATAGACTAATGCATGAAATGGATTTAACCTCGATCTTGCATTGGGAAGTTAAAATCGGGAGGG
>JAZKBH010000144.1:0-7875 GCA_040388725.1 Verrucomicrobiota bacterium | reverse complement strand
TCATCCGAGCATTATCGCGTATATCATCCACTACTTTACCGGAGCATATGCGTCAGAATAGAGATAAAATAGAAAAATGGACATGCTAGAATCATTCCATTATTTTCATCGACGAATAATCCAAACCCCTTCCGTCATGCTGGACTCGCGGGAGCTCGCCCCTCCCGAGAGAAAAGAAAAAAAGGACGCTGAAGGATAGGAAGATTTAATCATGCCTTTTAAAAAAATGCGCTTTACAAGTGAGCACACTTTTCTTCATCCAACCAGGAGCCATTTTCAGAAGCTTTGCTCGCCAGCTCGACGACTCGAACCACTTCTAAGGCATTTTCCGGAGATATCTGAGGCTCTTTGCCTTCGAGAAGAACGTTGAGAACGCTTTGATGAAAGGATCGAATAAACGATTCCATTCGAGGATCACCCGCATCGACCTCTTCTTCTTTCCATGGCAAGACTTCCTCATGATATCGTCTTCCCGGAGCCGCGTCATCGATCAAGGAGAGCTCTTCGACTTGGGAGGGATCATAATAGTGTAATTTCCCTTTTTTCCCATCGCTGACAAAAGTTCCATATTTTCCACAGATGATCCATCGAGGACACCCATGGGCAATGGCCGATGAAACCACTAAATCAATTGTCACCTGATTCGTATTTTTTAAGACAAGATGAACATGGTCTTCCGCGTCGCCCGGATTTTTAATATTTCGAAGATCGGCATAGAGACTGGTCACATGAGAATTCAATAGCGGCACAATCATACTGAGCATGTGAGTTCCATGATTGTTCAGTTGTCCTCCGCCATTTTTTTTGAGCGTCTGCCAATCGCAACGTCTCGCATAATTTCCGGCAAAGACTCGAAGATGAAAGATTTCTCCCAATTTTCCACTCGCGACCACCCTTTTGAGATGCTCATATTCCCCGGAGAAAAAATAAGGATAATTCACCAAGAGCTGAAGATTCTTTTCTCGGGCAACCTTCACCATTTCGCGAGCTTCTTCAAAATTCGATCCCATCGGTTTTTCGAGAATGCAATGTCTTCCGGAATTCAAAACCATCAACGTATCCCGGTAATGCAAATGGGTGGGGGTCGCAATAACGACAACGACCGCCGTTGTCTCCTGGAGAAGCTGCTCGATAGTTTCGTACGAGACACACCCCGTTCGATCCTCCGCTTCTTTTCGCCGATCCGGCATCGGGTCCGCAACGGATACAATCTTATATTGGGGGAAGTCGAGAATCGCCTCGAGATGTAGTGTCCATCCGGCTCGACCCAATCCAACAATGGCAATCGGAATAGGAGTTAAATTATTTTTCATATTTTTTCTATATTCATTGAATTGCTTGAGTCGATTCTCGTACGATCATTTCGGGAGAAATCCGAATAGGTAAAAAATTATTTTGAGGCGCTTTCACGAGATCCAGAATCATTTTGCCCGCCGCTTCCCCCATTTGATCGAAGTTAACGCGAACGGTGGTCAATGGGGGATAGTGAAATCCAACATATGGAAAATCATTATATCCGACGAGCGAAACATCGTTCGGCACATCATAGCCCGCGGCCTGAAGAGCACTCGAAACGAGAAGCGCGAGCATATCATCACTACAGAAAAGAGCCGTCGGCGGATTTTTGGACATCACTCGACTCACAAACTCTTTCACATTCTTGCGATAGATTTTCAGACGATTTTGATATTCTTTAATTTTCGGCAGATACAACAAAAGATTATGAAAAACGGGAGATTCCTTCGCTCCCTTCATCGTCTCACCATACCCGTGAAGGCGCGCCTTTTGTGAATAGTGAGGAGCTCCTGTCCCTACAAAGTGAATCCGTTGGTGACCCAAATCCAATAAATGCTGCGTCGCAAGAGCTGCCCCTTTTTCATCATCCACACAGATGCAATTACGTTCCTTTTCTTCATTTAAAAAAACGTAAGGAATTGAAAACCGAATCAAATCTTCTTCAATTGTTCGATCTCGCTCCGTCCCAGTTCCCGCAACAATCACTGCATCGACCGATTGTTCTCGGAGATATTGAGGAAGCTTTTGTACTTTGGATCGAATACCATCATCTTGAAGAATTTGAAGTTGCCATTCGCGACCAATAATTGCTTCGTTCAGTCCCAGGAGCGTCAATAAAGCAATCGAAAATGTCGCTGCGCTTCCCGCTTGAATTTCATACTTCGGCAATACAAGTCCAATTTGTTTTAAATGTTTCGAGCGCATCGTTTTCGCCGAAAAATGCGTTCGATAATTTAACTTCAAAGCCAAGGCTTGAACTCGCTCGAGCGTCTTGGGACCCACTTTGGACGTCCCTGACCGTCCTGCAAGTGCCGCGGAAACCGCCTGTGGACTCAGGCTCAGTTCTTTTGCAAGTTGTTTGAGAGTTACCATTTAAATCCCACCGATCTCCACCACACGTTTTTCGAGCCGTGCCTTTTCTGCAGCAAAAACAATTTTGTGACTTTTTAATGATTCTGCGACCGTCGTTAATGCCATATCAGGATCGTTATGCCGAATCGCGGAAATAAAATTGGCCAAAATATTTCCATCCGCTCCACCATGGGTCCCGCTTTGTTTCGGAATTTGATAGGTCATTTGAGTGCCGTCTAGATATCGGCAAACCTCAATATGATTTCCATCCACATGCGCGCGAATCCATCCCTTCGTACCGTGAAGCCGAACATGTCTTCCCCCGGGAGAGGCAAAAGCGGTCATCGTAAACGTCCCCGTCACTCCCCCCTCATACTCGAAATTCACCACCTGATGGTCGACCACATCGTTATCGCAATGATAGACACATCGTCCATAGGGACTTCGATTTAGAATTTCTCTTTTTTCCCGAAGCGTCGCAGCTTGAGGAGCCAAACGATTATTCAAAAACGGATTCCAGACCGAAGAAGGATTGCAATAGACCTTTGCGATGGAATAAGGGCACTTGGATTCTGCAGGACAAGCCTCACTACAAAGAGCCGGAGCCCCTTCCGGAGCGTTTTCCTTTCGAAAGTGAGTTAACGAACCGAAAGAACTCACACGAAGACATTCTTTATGGGTGAGATAGGTCACGACGTCGATATCGTGACAACTTTTTGCCATCAGCATAAAAGTGCTTCTCGATTGATTCCCCCAGTTTCCCCGAACAAAACTATGAGACTGATGCACAGGATCGACGGCTTCTAATTGATCAAACGTCACCAACTCACCAATCGTCTTTTCGTCCAATAAACGTTTCAATTCGGTATAGACCACATGATGTCTCATCGAGTGCCACACACTTACAATTTTTTTTGTCTCTTGTTGAGCGCGATCAATCGCCTGACAATCTTCGAGCGTCGTCGCCATCGGCTTTTCGAGCATCATGTGATAGCCCTTGTGTAAGGCCATCACTGCTGAGCGAACATGAAGCTGATCCATGAGTGTATTAATGACGGCATCTGCCATCTTCGGCTCTGCAAGAAGGTCTTCCCATGTTTCAAATTGGTGCGAAAGAGGAATTCCGTGCAGTTGGGCGACTTTTTCCCTCAACTTCGGATTGGGCTCTGCCACCGCTACGACCTTCGCTTGATCCGCATGCTCAAAGATCCACTGAGAAGCATTTTGACCCCGATCCCCGGCGCCTAAGATCGCCAATGTAAAAGGCCCTTGGAATAAGTCATTTTTACCCTTTGAAATCGCTGAGGTCGCATTTTCCATGATGAAATAAATATAAATTGAACGATCAATTAATCAAGTGAAAAAAATCGCCTATAATTTAGTAATAACTTGACGAATTGATCGTTAAATTTATTCTTGGAACGGAGCTCCAAATGATCTCTCTCTCGGCAGTCTCAACGAAAAGATCTTACGAATGAATTTACAATCCAATGACGCTCCGAGCCTCGGTGGGGTTGAAACTTTGCAGTACTCCAAAAAGGGGTTAATAACCCTCTTCTCCTGGCTTCTCTGGGGCGATTTCGCCTTTGTTTTTTTTGAAACAGTCTTTGGGAAGTTTCTCCCTCTCTTTCTGCGTGAACTTCATGTCTCCAATTTCATGATCGGAATCCTCTCCGGAAGTACCGTTGGACTCGTCAACGTTTTTTGTCTTCCACCGATCAGTCGATGGAGCGATCTCTTTCGTAGTCGATGGGGACGACGCATCCCTTTTTTATTTTGGTCCACTCCCTTGACGGCGCTTACGGTTATCCTGGTCGGCTACGCGCCAGAAACGGGAAGCTGGGTTTATCAACATGCGGTGGCTCCTTATTTTCCAAAAGTCACTCAGGAACATGTGATCGTCACCCAGCTCGTGATATGGGTCTTTGCGTTTAATTTTTTCAATATGATCTTGGTGAATGCTTTCAATTGGCTGGTCTGCGATGTTGTCCCCCAATTCATCATGGCCCGCTTTCTTTCTTGGTTTCGAGTCGTCGGAACATTGAGCAGCTGTGTTTTCATGTGGTGCGTCTTTCCTTATATTTTGACGTATCGAAAAGAGGTCTGCATTGGAGTTGGGATATTTTATACCATCGCTTTCTGGCTCATGTGCTCGAAAGTCAAAGAAGGAAGCTATCCTCCTCCGCCCCCGAAAAACGAACAACCGGGATTTTTCAAATCCTTTGGAATATACTTTCAAGAATGTTTGAGAGAGCCGATCCATCGCTATTTTTTTCTCGCTTATACTTTGGTCGTGGCCGCGATCTCGAGTTCAGGGCCTTTTATTCTATTATTTTCGAAAGAGACTTTAGGATTGGAGATGAGCGATCTCGGAAAAGTTTTTGCCTATGCCGCGATCTTATCTGCACTTCTCTATTTTGTGGTCGGTTGGATCTGTGACAAAACTTCACCGATTCTGGTGGCCATCGGGGGTGTCGTTTGTTTTGCGCTCATCTCCATTGGTGCCTATTTTTTTGTTCATGGGAAAATCGGCTGGATCGTCTATTCGCTCGTGAGTACCTTTCCGGGGATTGCCTGGGGGATCGGATACGTGACCACTGGAATGCGCATTTTCCCTCGTGAAAAGTATGGCCAATTCTCTGCTGGCCTCAATGTTTTCGGATGTGGCTTTCTCATCGTTTTTAATTTCCTCTCAGGAAAACTCATGGATTGGAGCGGAAGCGATTATCGGGTGATTTTTCTCTGGTGTTTCTCCCTCTTTTCTCTTTCCGCCCTCTGCTTGTGGAAAGTTCATCAAGTAAAACACATCAATCTCATTGATTTAAAAAAATCTCTCCCATAATTTAAATTTTTATGCCCGAAAATTCTTCCTTACGCATTCCGAGACCTCTCCCTCGTATTGCCCGTTTTGAAAAACTCGGCTTTGGACTCTTTCTTCATTGGGGACTTTACTCTCTTCAAGAACAAGGGGAATGGGTTCGCTTCCTCCTCAAGATCGATGAAAAAAAATACCGCTCTCTGATGGGTAAATTCGAAGCCGAAGCCTTTAGCGGCCGAAAGATTGCTGCGTGGGCAAAGTCGGTTGGAATTCGATATATTGTCCTGACGACGCGCCATCATGATGGATTTTCGCTCTACGATACCTGCGGTCTCTCCACGTTTGATGCTCCTCATTCCGCCGCAAAACGAGATTTAGTAGCAGACTTTGTCGAAGGATGTCGTGCGGAAGGAATTATTCCCTTTTTCTATCATACCACCATCGATTGGACCTGGGACTTTGAATTAAAACCTCAACCCGGAAAATGGTTTTCGGATTATCTCCACTATTTCCATCAATCCGTGGAAATCCTTTGCAAAAACTACGGAAAGATTGGCGGACTTTGGTTTGATGGAAACTGGGCCTATCCGCATGCAGACTGGAAAGAAGATCGTCTCTATAAAATCATTCGGAAACATCAGCCGGATGCGATCATCGTCAACAACACGGGTCTTCATCACCGCGGGAAACAAGGTCATCCGGAAGTCGATAGCGTCACTTATGAACAGTCCCTTCCCGGGGCTATTAACCGTCGCGGATTAAACAAATATATTGCCGGAGAAATGTGCCAAACCTTTAACGGGCATTGGGGGATTGGAGGAGAAGACTTTAATTATATTTCCCCTGCGAAGGTTATCGAAAATCTCTCTCTCTGTCGAAAAGTCGGCGCGAATTACTTATTTAATATTGGACCAACCGCAGCGGGAGAAATTCCTCCATACGAAAAGACCGCCATGAATGTGGTCGGCCGCTGGATGAATCACTATTCAGAAGCGATCCGCGAAGGAAAACCGTGTGAGGTTGCAGCTCCCGGACAAGACTTTATCCTGCAAGGAAAAAACTGTTATTATTATTTCGCCTTTGAACTTCCCGTCCGTGGAAATGAAGCCGTCACCGTGGGCTCAGGAAATCTGATGACCCGTGCGATTCAAAATTTCCCTGTTAAAATCAAACAGATCCAATGGATGGACTCTTCTCAAAAACTTCCTTTCACTCAAGATTTAAAAAATAAAATCGCAGCGGTGCAATGGAATGGCTACGAATACGGCCGCAATCACGTCGTTCGCGTCGCAAAGATCGACATTTAACGATTCGATCAACCGATTGAGAATCGTATGGAACAATCGCCCCAGCCTTCAACGGAGCTCGTTACGAATACGGCTCTGATCCCTGTTCCTAAACTCGAACAAGATGCTTACGACTGGCATGAAAGACATCAGCATGTTTTGGATCAGGGAAAAGAAATTGATCCGACGATTGTTCTTATCGGGGATTCCATTACTCATTTTTGGGGAGGTCGTCCACAGTCGACGATTGCGAATGGACCTCAGGCTTGGAAAAAAATATTTCAAGAACTTCGAGTCTTGAATATGGGATTTGGGTGGGATCGAATTCAAAACGTGCTCTGGCGATTGAATCAAGGTGAGTTTGATGGCCTTGCTCCGAAATGGATCATCCTGAATATTGGAACCAATAATTTTTCTGAGACTTCTCGTGCGCGCGCGAACACGCCGGAGGAGATTGCAGAAGGAATTCTCCATATTCTAAACGTGCTCCAAACGAAATCGCCCACCTCCAAGATTGTGGTGATGGGAATTTTCCCTCGTGATCTCCAATCCGAAACCCCTCTCCGGAAAAAAATAAAAATCACGAACGAAAGAATCAAAGAAGGACTTGAAGGACTTCCTCAGGTTCAATTCCTGGATATCGGCGATCGATTTCTCTCCCCGGATGGCACCTTGCCTCTCACCATGATGTATGATGGTACTCATTTGACCGATGAGGCCTATCATCTTTGGGCCGAAGCGCTCATGGATATGGGAATTGCCTAGAGGCTCTATTTTTTCAGGATCCCTCCATCCTCAGCGAAGTCCAACGTGTTTTGAAAATTTATGGCACATCCGGCGGGTGACAGCCAGCACCACTCGGGTTATACTGATTCCATTCACTTCCTATCACTCAACACTACGAACGGAGATCTCTATGGAAATCAAAAGAAACGGATCACAACCTTCAGGCAAAGGGCCCACAGACTATTTTACGGGCCAAGTTCGGATCGATCCTTTATTTCAAGCCGCCGCTTCTACACGACTTTCGAGTGCAAGTGTCACATTCGAACCGGGGGCTCGCACGGCCTGGCATACGCATCCTTTAGGCCAGCTCCTAATTGTCACCCACGGAAGCGGACTCGCTCAACGATGGGACGGCCCTCTGGAACAAATTAATCCCGGCGATGTCATTTGGTTTCTGCCTGGAGAGAAACATTGGCATGGAGCCTCTCCCACGACGGCGATGACTCATCTCTCCGTCGTCGAACAACTCGATGGGAAAGCAGCCGACTGGTTAGAAAAAGTGAGTGATGAGCAATATTCATCTCATTAGATCATTTTAAACTTACTTTTTCGTCTTTTTGTCTGGGAGCAACAGTCTTCTTTAATTAAGTTATTTTTAAAGAAGGGGTGGGAATGAAG
>JAZKBH010000143.1:28940-35615 GCA_040388725.1 Verrucomicrobiota bacterium | reverse complement strand
CCATGACAAAAACACCGCCAGCAATCACGAGGAGTAATTCCTGATTAATACAAATCGCCACCACTCCCAAACCTCCTCCGATCGCCAAGGACCCCGTATCTCCCATGAAAACTTGCGCGGGGTGACAGTTGTACCAGAGAAAACCGAGCGCCGCTCCGGCCATCGCTGCACAGAAAACAGCAAGCTCTCCGGCTCCAGGCGTATGAGGAATATAGAGATATTGAGAAAGTACAGCATTCCCCGAAAGAAAAGAGAAAATCGCGAAGACCATTGTCACACTAACCGTGCAACCGGCGGCGAGTCCATCCAGTCCATCCGTTAAATTGACGGCATTCGAAGTTCCCATCACGACAATCGCAAAGAAAGGAATAATCCACCATCCGATGTGCGTCAGAATCGGCTCTTTAAGAAAAGGAACAAAAACTTTTTGGCACGACTCACTGAAAGTCGGACTCATCATCAAGACAATCGCTACACCAAGAGCGACGATAAATTGACCAGCGAGTTTCACTCGTCCGGGAATTCCATCCGATTTCTTTTTGCTCACTTTCGCATAGTCATCCGCAAAACCGACTAATCCCAAAGTCAACATCCCCCCTAGGGCCAACCAAAGAACCACTTGATCCAAACGTGCCCATAGTAAGGTCGATCCCAACACCGCAAAAAGAATCAGAAGTCCACCCATCGTCGGAGTCCCCTTCTTCGCACTATGAAGATCGGCCAACTTATGGACTTCTTCTTTTCCACGCAGAGGTTGTCCTAATTTTAAACGGGTTAAAATGCGAATGGTCATCGGCCCCATCCACCAACAAATGAATAAAGAAGTCAGAGCTGCGCCGAAGGCACGGAATGTCGCATAACGGAATACATTGAGAAAACCGATATCGACCGCCCATTGATGCAAATAATATAACATCTTAGTGTCCCCCGCCTTGGCCGGTGAAATGCTCCACCACTTTTTCCAACTTCATAAAGCGTGATCCTTTCACGAGGACCGCACGAAGGTCGGACCCTTTTTTCAAAATTTCAATCGACTCTTCCGCATTCCCTGCAGTGAAGACTTCCGTCTTCGAATCGCTCACTTGACGAACTCCTTCTGCAATCGCTGCGGCCATCGGTCCCACCGCGACCACTTGAGGAACACCGCGACGTGCGGCATAAGAACCGACTTCGCGATGAAGCATTTCCGCTTGAGATCCCAATTCGCCCATGCTTCCCAAAACCGCTACACGAACCCCTTCAAAGGGAATTTCCATCAACGTATCAACCGCTGACTCCATCGATTCCGGATTCGCATTGTAGGAATCGTTAATCCAAAGGGCTCCTTGAAGACGATGAATTTTCATCCGTTGTCCCGGGAGCTCCACTTTTTGAAGTCCTTGAGCAATTTCAGTGAGACTTAACCCCGCTTCAAATCCGACTGCGGCTGCCAAAAGAGCATTTTGAATCATGACCCGATTCCAGAGGGGAAGTTTCACAGCGACGCGTTGACCATCATGCTCGAGTTCAAATTCCAATCCTTCAGAGGTCACACGAACTTCCTGTGCTTTCCAGGTGGAAAGTGAAGAATCGCCGACCAAAACGGTACGAGCTGAGGTTCGTCCACAGAGATAAGAACAAAAACCATCTTCGGCATTTAAAAAGGCTTTTCCCGTCGACTTCAACGCATGGAAGAGTTCGGATTTTTCCTGAGCAATCCCTTGAATATTCGTAAAACTTTCTAAGTGCGTATGACCGATCCGGGTAATCACTCCAAAATCCGGCTCACTCATCTTCGCTAAAGGGGCAATTTCGCCCGGATGATTCATCCCCATTTCCACAACAACCCACTCCGTCTCTTCTTCCAACGACAAAAGCGTCAGAGGAACTCCGATATGATTATTCAAGTTTCCAACCGTGGCCTGGGTCTTAAATTTTTGAGCAAGAACCGCTTTGATAAATTCTTTCGTGCTGGTCTTCCCGCTGCTTCCCGTCACTCCGACCACACGAACTTTTAAGCTTTTGCGATAGAAATGAGCATAGCGCTGTAACGCCTTTAAAGGATCATCGACCAAAATCAGACCGAAGCCTTCAGGCAAAGCATCCGTAGGAATTTTGGAAACGACCGCGGCCATCGCCCCTTGCTTCGCACTCAACGCCACATAATCATGACCGTCAAATTGATCGCCGCGAAGCGCCACAAAACAATCGCCCTCACGCAAGGTGCGGGTATCGGTGTGAAGACGGGTGGCGACTCCTTGACCTTGAACGAGTCGTCCTTCCATCGCTTGAGCCAACATCTCTAAAGTGACCGCTCTCATGAGAGACCTCCCAAACAGTCACGAACCACTTGGCAGTCATCAAACGAAAGGAACCGACCACCAATTTCTTGGGTGATCTCGTGTCCTTTTCCGGCCACGCAAACCAAGTCACTCGGATGGGCTTCTTGAATCGCTTTTTGAATCGCTTCGCGTCGATCTTCAATCTTGAGATAGTGTGAAAATCCGACAACCCCAGCTTCCATTTGCTCTAAAATTGTGGTTGCCGATTCGTTCCGAGGATTATCCGATGTGAAGATCGCGAGATCGGCAAGCTCGACTGCGGCACGTGCCATCTTCGGACGTTTGCTCGTATCCCGATTTCCCCCACATCCAATGACCACAATGAGTTTACGGGGATTCAAATCACGAAGGGTTTGTAATGTTTTTCGCAACGCATCTTCGGTATGCGCATAATCGACCACAACCGTTAACCCATCTTGACGAGTGATCTTTTCCAAACGACCGGGGACCTGAGGTAAATCCGCTAAATGATCGATCATCTCTTCGGTCGAAACCCCAAGAGCTCGGACCGATGCCATCGCGCAAAGGGTGTTTGCAACGTTGAACATTCCAATTAAAGGAGTTGAAATCGCAAAGGTCGCTCCCTGATAGCTCAATTCAAATTCGGTTCCGGCGGTATGACAAACCACTTTATCTGCGGAAAAAGTCGCTTCTTTCTTTCCCTCGGCACTGACTGTAATCGCGGTCACATGGGCGGGAAGCGCTTTCAACACCGCGTGGGCTCGTGGATCGTCTAAATTGACGACCGCCGATGCCCCCTCTTCCAATCCCGTAAAGAGTCCGAGTTTTGCATCAAAATATTTTTCCATCGTCCCGTGATAATCGAGATGGTCTTGAGTCAGATTTGTAAAAATAACGACTTGGAAACGAGTTCCTGCCACTCGCCCTTGATCCAAAGCGTGTGAGGAAACTTCCATGACGGCGGCACGAGATCCCTCTTTGATCATTTGTGAAAAAAGTTCCTGAAGATCAGAACCCTCGGGAGTCGTACGAGAAGCGGGAATTACCCGATCTCCAATTTCGTAGCGAATGGTTCCGATTAGACCAGGATTCCAACCACTCGCTTGCAAAAGATGTTTCGTCAAAAAGGCGGTCGTCGTTTTTCCGTTTGTCCCCGTCACTCCGACCAATTCCATCTTACGACTCGGTTCCCCATAAAAAGCGGAGGCAATTCGAGCCAAACTCTCTCTTACCCGCTTGACTTCAACTTGGAGAAAATGTGCAGGCAATGCGGACGAAATCTTTTCAACAACGACACCCACCGCACCCTTTTCGACCGCTTGCAATAAATACTGATGACCATCGGACTTATCGCCTTTCCAAGCGAAAAAGAGATCGCCCGAACGAATACGACGAGAGTCATAACTCAATCCTCTAATCTCAGAAGGAAGAGTTCCTTTGATCGTCGCTTGTGGAAGCAGGGCTTGAAGTTGGTTCAAAGTCATAAGGCCCCCACCTTGGTTGCAGGGGCACTTTTCGGAACCAAATTTAAAGACTGAGCAATCTGAGCCGCCATCTCGGCAAAGGCAGGTGCGGCCACTTGACCCCCGTGATATTCATGACCCTTCGGCTCATCGACCATCACTAAAACGACAAACTCAGGATTTTCCTGAGGGAGATAACCGATAAAAGAAGCGAGATATTTTTCTTTGGAATAGGTTCCATTGATCACTTTCTGCGCTGTTCCTGTTTTTCCAGCGACATTAAAACCAGGGACGTTCGCTTTCTTTCCTGTTCCTTCCGAAGATAAAACACGCGTCAACGCCTCGGAAACAAGATTCGCCGTCTTTTCTTGAATCACTTGTCGAACGACGTGCGGAGGAAACGCTTTCACAATTCGCCCTTGGTTGTCTGTAATTTGATGGATCAATCGTGGCTCCATCAAACGTCCCCCGTTCGCGATCGCGCTATACGCACTGATCATCTGAATAGGAGTGACCCCGACTTCGTGTCCCATCGGAACGCGTGAAATCGAAACCTTGGTCCAACGATGCAACGGATTCAAAATCCCGGCACTCTCCCCTTGTCCGGGCATCATTCCTGTGGAACTTCCAAAGCCAAATTGCTTCGCGTAGGTATAAAGTCGTTCTTCCCCTAAAGCTAAACCCATCTTACAAAAACCGATGTTACTTGAGCGCGCCAAAATATCTTCCACGCTTAAAACGCCGTTCTCTTCATCATCGTGCAGCCATTTTCCGCCGTAGTAGAAACTGCCGTTTTCACAAAAAATCTGAGTATTCAAGGACATCAACCCTTCCTGCAAAACACCGGAGAGGGTCACAATTTTAAAAATGGAACCGGGTTCCATCACGTCGGTCATGCAACGATTCCGAAGCCGCGCCAGATCCATTCCCTCTCGGAGATTCGGATCAAAAGTAGGACGATTCGCCATCGCCAAAATTTCTCCGGTCTTCGGACGCATCACAATGGAGTAAGCCGCATTCGCTTTGGTCTTTTCCATCACGCGATTCAGCGATTCTTCGACGACATGCTGAATTCCTAAATCCAAAGTCAGCTGAACATTCATCCCATCCATCGCGCGAACATCTTTGCGACGGTAAGCGGCAATTTCACGACGGCGAACATCCCGCTCAATCCAGCGTTCCCCCGCGACCCCGCGCAATTCTTTATTCATCAACCGCTCAATCCCCATCACTCCCGCATTCTGTCCATCGACAAATCCGATCACGTGGCTCGCATGCCCACTATTCGGATAAGCACGAAAGGCTTTGCGTTCAAAAATCAGTGATTTTAATTTTAAATCTTTCAGCGCGGAGACCGTCTCTTCCGTCAAACCGGTTTTCAATAACTCAAAACGTTTTTCAGGACGATAAAGAGCCTTGATTTCCGAAAGAGGCATTTCAAGAGTCTTTGAAAGGAGGGGAAGTGTTTGCTCTGGATTTTTTAAATCTTTTCCATCCAAACGCACATCATACAACACATGCGTTTTCGCTAAAATCGTCCCATGAGAATCGAGGATCATTCCGCGGGTCGGAGGAACTTCGACTCGTTCAAAGTGATTGTGAATCGCCTCCTGATGATAACGATCTCCATCCAAAATTTGGATTTGCACGAGCCGGAGCGAGACGACCGTAAATCCGATCGCCAAAAAGCAGGTAAGTGCCAGTGCTCGCGTGCGCAGGGACATCGGCTACGGTTCCCTTCCGTCGAGTTGGTAGCCCTTCACCAATTTGGTTTCAGGGGCGTTATCCATCCGAATCCATTGCAATTCTGAAACTTTGACCAATCCCATTCCCGAAACCTTGCGTTCCAATTCTTTCGGGGAACGGAGGGTTTGAATCGCGGCTTGAAGTTGGGCGTTCCGATCTTTCCAACGCATTAATTCCACTTCTTGTTTGCGGGATTCTTCTGCGACCCGGATAATCCGATTTTTTAAGACGAGGTAGCTCAACGCTAAGGAAGCGATCATTCCGACCAACACGACCCAAAAAAGGACGGTGGCCCAATGCAATGACTGACTACTCTTCACTCGGTTGCGGCTCATAAATTTTCCTCTTATTCCTTGTTCGACTTTTTCCACGCCACCCGAAGTCGGGCACTCCGCGACCTCGGATTTTGTTCCTGCTCGGTTTCATCCGGCAGATATCGTTTCACTTTCTCAAACCATCTTTCCGTATTCGGCTCCAACCACCCGTTTTTCGGATTTTCCAACTCCGCCGCAGCGTGCCGTTGAAAAAAACGCTTCACTCGTCGATCCTCACCCGAGTGGAAACTAATCACAGCGAACCGTCCCCCCTGCGCTAAAAGAGTCGTCCCCTCAGGCAAAATCTCTTCCAACACCCCAATCTCGTCATTCACCTTTAAACGCAAGGCTTGAAAAACCTGCGTCGCCGGATGAATCCCTCGAGCTTTTCTCCAAGGCACCGTCGCTGAAACTAAGTCTGCCAACTGCTTTGTCGTCTCAATGGGCGCTTCTTCCCGAGCCTTCACAATAGCCCTCGCGATCCGTCGCGAATCCCGATCCTCTCCCAGTTCCCAAAAAATCTGACTCAATCCCGACTCTGACTCTCCTGCGATGACTCGCGCCGCCGTCAAAAATTGGCGCGCATCCATGCGCATATCCAGGGGTCCATCCATCCGAAAACTAAATCCGCGATGCGCTTCATCGAACTGAGGAGAAGAGACCCCGAGATCCAACAAGATCCCATCCACACTCTCCCATCCGATCGATTCACACACCGCCTTCATCGCCCTAAAATTTTCACGAACAAAGTGGAAGGAATCGCCCCACCGTTCTTTGATCGAGACCGAAGCCGCTTCCGCTTCCGCGTCCTGATCCAGAGCCAGTACATTCACTCCCGATTCCAACAACGCACTCGTGTGTCCCCCGCGA
>JAZKBH010000143.1:10743-28930 GCA_040388725.1 Verrucomicrobiota bacterium | reverse complement strand
CATCCACCCATCGCTCACCGGACTTCGGCTGGACGGCGTCCAAAAACGCCTCCAACAAAACCGGCTGATGTACGGGCTTTGGATTCACGGCACTGACTCCACACGCGCGCTTTGAAACCCTGAAGAGAACAAATTCTTTGCTGATTTCTCAGTCGAATTTGAATCCAGTTTCTTGCTCGCATATTGTTTATAAATCGAGAACTCCCGCGACATCTTCGAATGTCGTCTTTGCAGGAAGCTGTTGGCGTCCCGCTTCGAGAGTCCAGATTTCAAAATGACTTCCCTTGCCCAAAAGCAAGAGATCTCCGGTGAGCGTCGAGACCTCGCGCAATTCCGCACGAAGCATCATTCGACCTTGGTCATCCGCTTCCGCATCCTGGATGATGCTTTGAAGACGTTCCCACTCGACACGCTTCGGATCATTCAATTTCAAGCCCGTAAATTTTTGTTGCTGAGAATCGACCCACGATTCCGGATAGACCCGAGCGTGTCCCTTACAGGGAACAACGCAGAGCCTTTTTTCATGAGCATCACTCCGCCAATCCGAAGGGACGGTCATTCGTCCCTTTTGATCAAAAGATCGCTCAAAATTTCCTCGGTATCCTGTGGCCATATTCTCTATTTTTGTGGAATGTTCTCCAACTGCCCCCACTTTTAACCACTTTTCTCCCCACTGGTCAAGCGAAGAAACGTAAAAATTTGTCGTAAGTCGTTGATTATAAGGCTATACCCTTGTATAATAAATGTATAATATTACATGTTTTATGGTAAAAAATAAACTACTGCTAGGGCCCTGGTTTCAAGCAAACGCTACTAAAAGGGTAGAAGGCCAAAAACGGATGATCAAAAATGTGAATAAACCGACCTTTTTAATCCTCTGAAAATACCGATAAAATCTTTGTTTGCATGGAGGGACGAGCGCTGCGAGTCCTACATGGAGCACAGTCAGGACTCTCCCGAATGTGCGGGATCGTCCCCTTCCTAAATAGGCTCACTTCATTTCTTCAACTGATCGTAAATCCAACGATACGTTTTTTCTAAACCACATTGTAATGAGATCGAAGGTTCCCATCCCAATAATTTTCGGATCAACGTATTATCCGAATTTCTTCCACGAACTCCCTTGGGAGCATCCAGTTTATAGAATCTTTTCACTTGGATTCCCGCGATCTGTTCGACGTAATCTACGAGTTGATTAATCGTCACCAATTCATTGCTTCCTAAATTAATCGGCATCGTCACGAGATCGCTTCTCATGATTTTTTGAGTTCCCACAATGCAATCTTCTATATACTGAAAACTTCTCGACTGTTCTCCATCGCCCCAAATTTCAATTTCATGTTTCCCCGACATTTTCGCCTCTGCGATCTTACGACAAATAGCCGCAGGCGCTTTCTCTCGTCCTCCCATAAACGTTCCATGAGGACCATAGACATTGTGATACCGTGCCATCCGTGTCACCAAACCAAAATCCTCTGTAAAATGCCGGCACATCCGTTCACTAAAAAGTTTTTCCCATCCATAACCATCTTCCGGCATTGCGGGATAAGCATCTTCCTCTCGTAACGCCGTCACATCGGCATTCGTCTGTTTATCGGCGGCATAGACACAGGCGGATGAGGAATAAAAATAGCGAGAAATCCGATGCTCTTGAGCGGCCAACAAAAGATGCGTATTAATAAGGACACTCAACATACACTCCGCTTTATGTTGTTCGATAAATCCCATTCCCCCCATATCAGCAGCCAAATTATAAACCTCATCGCATCCTTCGACGGCCTTCCGACATGACTCCCGATCTCTTAAATCTAAAACTTGATTTTCAACCCCTTCAAAAGTCTGATACCACTCCGTCATCGGCTTATAATCGACCGCACGCACAGCAAACCCCTGCTTTTGTAAGTCCGCCACAAGGAATCCACCAATAAATCCTCCACCTCCGGCAACCAAAATGCGCTTCATAATAAAAAGCTTACTCTCAAAGGCAAAATTTTAAAAGAAAAGAGACAAAGATATGGATCTCACGCAACGCCGTGACGACTCTACGAAAAAAATCATGAGTTTTAAATAAAAAAAAAGAAAACTGAATTTAGCATTGTATCGTCGCGGCGTTGCGTGAAACGACTGCCTTTAATTTTTACTTTCCCCCATCAACTGCTTCATCCAGTACCAAAGATAGAGAGAATTATAGACCAGGTATCGTTTCCAGAGTCGACGCGGTTCCTGAAAAAATCGATAAATCCATGTCATCCCCGTTCGCTGCATCCAGGAAGGAGCAAATGATCGTCGGCCCGCCAACAATTCAAATGCATCACCCACACCCACAAAAACCCCTCTGTCATAACGATGCCGATTTCCATAAATCCACCGTTCTTGCTTAATCCCTCCCAATGCCACCCAAATGAAATCCGCGCCGGACTCTCGAATTTGACGGGCAAAGAACGCCTCATCCTCTTCGCTCCAACGGCGATAAGGAGGAGAAAACATTCCGGCAATTTCAAGATCGGGTTGAGTTTCGAGGAGTTTCGATTTTAGCTCTTGGAGACAACTCTCCGACCCTCCAAAAAAATAATGCTTATAGGGACGAGGTGTTTTTTGAATAAGATCGCGCATCAGATACGGCCCATAAATCCGATCTCTTAATTCTGCTCCCTGAAGATTTAAATTCCAAACATTTGGCATCCCATCCGGAAAAACCGCATCGAACGACGTGATAATCTCTCGATACTCTGCATCCCGACACGCCTCCGTTACCAAATGGGTCGACGATGCGGTCGTCATGACAGCTCGCGTTGCTCGCGTCGATTCCTTAAGCCACTCACACGCCTCACGATAGTTCGTACAAGCCACGGGAACACCCAAAACGGGAAGCTTATGGAGAATCATCCGAACACATTACCGATAGATTTGGATCGGATCAAGCGAGAGCTGATAACCCTTCCCTATTCTCTTTTTGAAACAAAATAGAGGAGAGGTCCTTGTCGAACCTCTCCTCCAAAATGTAGACGTTGAGCTTATTGCTCCCGAAATCGATGCTGTTTTTAAAACGCGGGAATCGGCTCTTCGATGAAAAACTCAAGAAGTTTTGAGACTGGCTTTTTAACTAAGTCTTTATGAACGGTCAGGTGAAGATGACGCCGAAGATCGGGACTTACTTCATCTAAAATCGACGAACTAATTTCTGCCGAAGCGGCAAAGCTCCAGGCCGGAGAATGATTCGAACGAAGCCATTGATTAATTTGACCTCCCAATTGGCGAAAAATACGAGCCTGCGTCTCGTTTTTTAAAGGAAGTCTTTCTCCCGTACTTCCGGCACCTGTGGAGGAGGGATTGGAGAAATGACCTGCTTGATCTGTAAAACGATCTTCATATTTTTGATGGGATTCAGGAATGATCAACGAATCCATCAAACGTAAAGCAGGACGAATGCTGGAGATATGATCAAGATGATAGAATTTAATTTCGCCACGATCGGCAACAATGATGACATGAGGAACAGTTTGCATAGAGTTGAGTAACCTTTCTTTTTGTTTATTTTGAAGACTCCATCCTGCACAGGCTATGCCACACGACTTAACCCGAAGGTGGACAGCCAGAAAGCTCATGTTTCTCTGATAAATTTGATTTTTTCTCATTAATCTGCGATGCGATAAGTCTTTATCGGAGAGATTGAGAAATCAGAAGCAATTCTACCGATCAAGATGCACGGCGAATGACGTTTTTTGCAACCTTCGTCCCTCTATCCTGAACTGCGTTTTCCTCCATTTTCTCGAAGTAATATTTCGCTTTATCGACCTCCTCTCCTTACTTTTTCTTTTCAAAAGGGAAATGAGGGTTAATTTCCGCTTTCATGATCGACTCCATTTTTAAGTTCCTCCAGGTCGGAGGTGTCTTCATGATCCCTCTCGGACTTTGTTCTGTCATCTCTCTGACGGTCATGTTGGAAAGAGCTTTTGCCCTTCGCCGCACTCAGATTCTTAGCGACCGGTTAATCACGTTAATTACGGAAATGCACGGCGGAGGAGCTTTCGCCCATATTCAAGCCGCCGCAGAAGAAGATCATACTCCTCTCGGTCGTCTCGTCTTAAACAGCTTTCGCCAACTCCCTTTTTCGAAATACGAAAATACCGAATCTCTCCAAACCAAAGCCCGAGGCGAAATTAGTCTCATGGAACGTGGACTCGTCATCCTCGAAATCATCGTCGGCATCGCCCCTCTGCTCGGTCTCCTCGGAACGATCTCCGGTCTCATTACCATCTTCGGCGATGTCAGCTCAAAAGGTCAGGTCGCCACTCAAGGGGCTCAAATCGCCAAAGGAATTGCGGAAGCATTGAATACCACCGTCGCGGGACTCGTCGTCGCGATTCCTTCCCTTATTGCTTATAGTATTCTGAGTAAACGAGTAGAAAGTTTTGCAGTGGAGATGGAAAACATCTGCATGGAACTCCTCAGTAAACTTTATACTTCCGCAAAATAGAGAGAGAACCGTTCACCGTCTCCTTCATGAAATTTTATACCAAACAACGTCGATCTCCCACGATCAATATCGTCTCTTTAGTCGATATTCTTTGTATTCTTTTGATCTTCTTTGTCGTCACGACTGTTTTTAAGGCCGATGAGCCGGTCATTAAACTCGACCTTCCTAAGTCTGCTCAAGGCAAACCGATTGATCCCGATGCTCCCATCATCATCTATGTCACCGAAACCGAAAAAGTTTACCTCGGTGATGTCCCCATTGAAACCGCCAAGCTCGGCGACGCCCTTCAAAAACTTCACAAAGAACTTCCCAACTCCAAGTTCGCCCTCAAATCGAGCAAAAAAGCCCCCTTCGGCTTAATCGTCCAAGTCATGGATGCCGTCAAAAGTGCAGGCATCGATCAACTCCCTGCCTACACCCAAGAAGCGACGGAAACCCCCGAGTAAAAGACATTTTTCACCGCGGAGGTAACGAAGGAAGCGGAGAAAATTCTTTTTGGTTTTAAAACAAAAACCCTCCTCCGTTTAACTCCGATACCTCTGCGGTGAAAAATGTCTTTATCGGTTTTCTCTTCCTTTTCCTAAAACGTATTACGCCTTCACGGCAATCTGCAAATCAAAGTCCATCATCACCGTCGCACCATTCCGCTCGCTTCGAACGTCGTGGCAAAGAAATTTAATCATCGTGAGCCCACTATGCTCATCATGCAGTTTTGCCTGCAACGTCTCCATTGGCTCTGCTAAATCTAATCCGTGGCCCGTTCCCGGATCATCAATACGAACTCTCATTTTTTGAGCACTCACATTATAACAAATTTGCAAAAATACTTTCAACTGAGGGTCTTTTTTCGCCCCATGGATCATTCCATTTAAAAGGCCTTCCCGAGTCGCTAATAAAATATCGTAGACGCGCTCCTCCGGCATTTTTGAAAAGAGGAACCGAATCGTTTTCGCCCATTCCTCTTGCATCAGATCAACCTTTAGGTGATCGGCCCCATAATGTTCCGAAAAAAAGATCGGCATCCAAACCGCCTCATCCTCTTCTTCTGCAATCCGAAATCGCACCACCATCAAATCATCGACCGCATTTTCACGCACTTCTTTTTCCCCATCGGGACCTTCCAAGAAACGGTGAAGGGCAGCAAAGGTACTTACTCCCATGCGATTCGCGGTATCATCCAATCCATCACTCCAAAAATAGATCGCTCCCCCCTCTTGGCACGCATACTGAACTTCATTCTGATCAATTTCAGGAAACCATCCTAAGGGAGCCCCTCCTTCAATCATCGGACGGATTTTACCGTGATCCGTCACATAATGGGGATGAGGAAAACCGTGGCTCGTTAATTGGCACGATTTGCTTCGTAAATCAATAATCGCAGAACACGTCGCCAAGGACATCGGAACGCCCCCCGTCTGCTTCCCCCACTCCTCCAATAAAAAGCGATTGGTAAACGAATAAATATCGCGGATGGATGCGCCCTTCTCAATCATTCCCCGAGTCACACCTTGGAAAAATGCAGAGACAAATGCCGCCTTTAAATCATGTCCCGAAACATCGGTCGCAATGATAATAAACGTGTCATTCGGAAGCGGATAAATATTGATGAAATCTCCCCCCACCTCATGCATGGGGAAAAATCGAAACGTAATCTGCTTAATCTCTTCGGTGTGTTGGAGCCCAAGAATCGAATGGTGAAACTTCTGAATCTGATCGACCTGATCTTTTTTCTCCTGAAGATTTCTTCGGGAACTCGTCTGTTCGATTGCCTTTTGAACCGAGGTCCGGACCACACTCAAAACCAATGGCTTTTCCAGAAAGTCAAAGACACCGACCCGCAAGGAATCGGAGATCATCTGTTTATCCGTCTCCGCACTCAGAAGAATACAGGCCAAAGATTTGTCTTCTTTGCTAATCCACTGCGTCAATTCCAGTCCCGTCATCTCCGGCATCCGATAATCACTGACGACACAGACAAACTTTTCAAATCCCTTTTCGATCAACTTTTCACGGGCCTCTTTGGCATGCGCTGCCGTCACTACTTCATAGCCATTTTTTTGAAGTGCCCCTTGAAGTAATCTCAGAGAAATCGGATCATCATCTACTGCTAGAATATAACCCGCCTCAAAACTACTCATACTTCGATCTCCCCGAGACGTTCACGCGCAATGCGATCTCGGCTTTTTGATCGGCTTTCTCATTCCATTCCAAAACCCACCCCTCAAACTTGGCGATCGAACGACAAATCCCAAGCGAGTATGCCTGAATGTTTCTTCCCAACCCCAAGAGCTCCATCATGGAAGCGTAAACCGTAAAATCAAAACGGGAGATATTCGCTGCCAATTCATCGCTTTCGAAGGTAAAAATAAACTCATCCCGAAATTCTTGATATCTCGCCATCATTGTCACCGGAGAATGAGGGGAAACTTTTAAAAGTAATTCGGCCAAAGAAACGAGGATTTGCCGCAACCGATCTTCGTCCAAAGTCATCCGAAATCCGCGGGGAATACTCGAATCCCATATTGCTACCTGATGCTTCTCTTTGAATGTTTCGTTCAGGATCTTCGTGAAATGATCCCATAATCGAACCATATCGACGGACTTTAAATCGACGCTCAAAACACCTTCAACGACCGCTTTCGGACGCTGAGACTCGATCGTGATTTGCTTCAAATGCTCTCCACTTTTCAGAACAAACTCTAAGTTTTCACGCTGCTCGGCGGAGATCACAGACTCCATCATCAGTTGAGTAAACCCAAGCACCCCATTCAACGCATTGTAAACTTCATTATGAAAAAGATTAAAAAAGTCACTCATCCGCCGCGTCGTCGCTTCTGCAAACATTCGCGCCTCTTCAGATTCGCTCACTTTTTTAAGAATGATTTCCCCTAAATCTTCATTGCTGGTCGAAAGAAGAGCTGTCGATTCGACCCGTCGAAGCGCCGATCCCAATGAATTCAACGCTAAATTTAAAAAATGAAACTCAAACTCAAGATTCTGCGCGGATTTTTCACGAGAGATTCCGATAAAGACCCCTTTGATTTCCTGACCGGCACGGATGGGCGCCAAAATCACATGCTCCTCGTGATAAGGAAAGATCACCACCCGACTCATCTGAAGCGCTGAGGCAAAAGATCCGGTCTCAATCAATTCATTGAGGATCGCCTCCATGTGAGACTTATCCCGCTCATGATAAATTTCTCCATAATCAAAGAGCCCGGTCTCCGGGTCAAACCAGGTAAAACCAAAATTAGGCCAAAGCGTCAACCCCTTGATGTAATGGGTCGCTCGATCTATTAAAACTTCTTTTTTATTCGTCCGATGAAACTCCACCTGAAGAAGCTGATACCCATGAACCAAATCCCGAATTAAATCGATACGCGTTGCATAATGAAGAATATCTTGAGAGTCCGAATCTGCTTCAGGGCTTTTATTCACATTCATCTCACTTGTTCATGAAAATCTGACAGAGCTGCTCTGTTCGAGGTTCAATATTCGCCATCACCCGATCCAAAGCAGAAATCTCCATCCCGATCCGTTGCCAGGCAACAGAACTAAATGCAGGGACTTGGATCTCTCCCGATTTTCCAAGCTCCAAAGCATGTACTAAAATATCGGCCAAATGAACCAGTGACGTTTCAAAAGAAGCCGTCGATTTCTCCGGGGTATGATGATGCCTCACCATATCCGCCATCGCTATAGGCAACCTCCATTGCTCCACTAAACCTCCTCCCACCATCATATGATCAAATCCGATCACTTCTTGCTCTAAAAAGTGTGTATGAACCCGAGTCTCGCGATGCCGATTTAAGACTTCGCCCATCTCTTTCGGAAGTTTAATCAAAAGCGCCAAACGACCCACATCGTGAAGAAGTCCCCCCACAAAATAACGCTCCGGATTCGCATCTCCCTTTTCCTTCGCGAGCTCCGCTGCCGCAACCCCGCACGCAATCGAATGAACCCAAAACTGGTTCATCTCTAAAAACTCCACATCAATTCCTTCAAAGGCCTGAAGAACGGAAGTCGCCATGACTAAATCACGTACCTGCTTTAAGCCCAAGAGCTGAATCGCATTCGGAACCGTCTCCACCCGTCTCGAAAAACCGTAAAAAGCACTATTCGAAAGCGCGAGGAGTCGAGAAACTAAACTCTGATCCTTTAAAAGAATTCCGCCGATGGATTCAGGAGTGGAACGGGGATGGTCAATCTCCTTTTCCAACTCATAAAAAATAGTCGGGAGAGAGGGAAGGTCTTTTGAATTCCGAAAAAATTGATCGAGGGTCATGATGCCGCAGAAGGTTGAGAAAGTTTTTGAGCCAATCGTTTTAAACAAAATCCATAAATCCGACTTAAAACCGGATTAGAAAGATCTGCGCCATAAAAACGATCGTGGAGCAGGAGGTCCGCCTTGGCTAAAATCTCCGGATTAAAGGGAAGCACCTGCACGTCATTCTCCCCCTCCGTCTCCACTTCGGTAATCCCCCACATTTTAAAAGCACGTAAATGTTTTTCCGTGAGAGGAAATCCACTCTTTAGAAGGAGTTGCCCATTTGGACTCACGACATCCAAACTTAATGACACTCCCTCTTTCAATTCTGCAATCGGTATTTTCATCGATAAGCCTCCACGTAATTTTTCAAAAGCGTGAGACCGGCATCCTGGCTTTTCTCAGGGTGAAATTGCGCCCCATACAAATGCGATCGTGCGATCCCCGAAATAAAACTCGTTCCATATTCGGTTGAAAAAAGTCCATCCGCCTCCTGCTCTAAAATCGGATGAAAACTATGCACAAAATAAAAATATTCCCCTTCTCTCAATCCTTTTGTTAAAGGAGAAGGCTTCAAGGCTTTCACTTGGTTCCACCCAATTTGAGGAATCTTCAAAGAAGTATCACGGAATTTAATTACCTTCCCCTTCAAGACACCAAGACCTTGAACAGAAGGATCTTCCTCACTCGATTCGAATAACATCTGATACCCGACACAAATTCCGAGCAGAGGGCGATCTTGCCGAATCCACTCCAAAACCCCTTCCCACATCCCACTACTGTGAAGGGCGCGGACACAATCTCCAAAATTTCCGACACCGGGAAGAACAAGGGCCTTGGCTTTGTTAAATTCGGAAGAAGACTTCGCAAAAAAGGGCTCGCCGTTCACCTTTTGAAAGGCTTTTTCGACGCTTCGGAGATTCCCTATGCCGTAATCCACAATCCCGATCATGCCCCCTGATTATGAGCGAAACCTTTTGTCAGGAAAGCCAAATTTTATCCCCTCTCGAACAAATGAAACTGTCGGGAGAGATTTAGGACGAATCCGTGCCATATCATTCTCTCTCTAAATAAACCAATGCTTGATAAACCCCCTCTTCCATCTTAAAAACAACCTTTTCAGGGACTATAGCTCAATGGTTAGAGCAGGGGACTCATAATCCCTTGGTTCCGGGTTCGAGTCCCGGTGGTCCCAGATTTTATAATTCAATGATTTCAGACTCCAGGGCATAGTCTCCCCCACCCCACTTTTACCTATTAAGTTCCACGTACTGAGAGCTCTCAGCAAATGAGCATTCGGAATTTTGCTTCTAAAAAAAAAGATTCACTCCAAAGCGCTTTGCGACAAGAGCCGTGAGAATAAAACAAACGACCGTCAGAAGGATGCTGAGCGTCAAGGAAATCCAGAAATGGAATCCCTTGTGAAGCAGGCAAGGTAAAAGCAAAAACATCGGCAACGTGGGGATCACATACCAAAATGTGTAGTAAGCATGATTTGCTATTTTTTCACTCCCCTGTTTTTCGATATACAACCATATCATAATTAAAATGGTCATGAAGGGGAGAGACGAAATCAGGGCCCCTAATCGATCGCTCCGTTTCGCAATCTCGGAAACTGTGACAATGATAAAAGCGGTGATGGCGTATTTGGTGGCTAAGAAAATCATGCTTCACTTCAGGTCGATTTAGATTTCGTTTTGGAGACTATAAGATTGCCCACAAAGGTAAATGGATTTTAAATCCATTTTATGCATTAGAAATCAGGCTTATCTGTTAAGCAGATCCCCAATAGGGCGATAAAAATGGAGAGGCACAGGCTCTGTGCCCTGCGGGGACGGGAAAGGCAGCCCCGACCAGTCGCATGGCCATCAACTTAAGCGAATACAGTAGTTGCATCGATAGCAGGATGGGGAGGATTATGAAAATTTTAATAAGGAAGCCTCTTCGACTTATCGGAGTTCGAAGACTTGATAAAAGAAAAAAAGACCTTTGAATTTTTATCCTCTTCATCCTGATATCGATGCTAAAGTTTTCTTCATTTCCTCAACCCTTCTCTACGACCTGTCGGGACTACTCCTTCATTTCTAATGCAAGAAATGAGTTTAACTCCGTCGATTCGGAACAAAACAAAAACCAGTTGACATTATTTTTATATTTCGATAACTATCGAATAATGAAAATAGAAAAATTAGCGATCGCCTTTAAAGCGCTCTCGCATCCCCACCGCCTTGCGATTTTTCTACGACTCGCTAAGTGCTGCCAAAAATATGACTGCAGCGAAGAGGAATGCTCCCGCCTTTGTGTCGGCGAACTCGGAAAAGGCCTCGAAATTGTTCCTTCAACGATTTCCCACCACCTTAAAGAACTGACAAGAGCGGGATTGATCTCGACCTGTAAATGCGGTCAAAGCACTGAATGTTGGGTCAGCGAAAAAACTCTGGATGAGCTCTCCACCTTTTTCTTAAAAGCCAAGCAAATCAAAGGCTGATACGAGGAATACTATGCAATACAAAATTCTTTTTCTTTGTACGGGAAACTCTGCTCGAAGCATACTAGGAGAATACATCCTTCGCCAAATGACTGGAAATCGATTTGAGTCTTACAGTGCAGGGGCCAAGCCCACGGGAAAAATTAATCTATTTGTACTTCAGGTATTGAAGCAGCACTTCCAGATTGATGCGTCCGATGCACGCAGCAAGTCCTGGGAAGAATATAAGAATTTTCATTTCGATTTTGTCATTACGGTTTGCAATAACGCTAAAGAATCATGCCCGGTTTGGCCCGGTCAACCGATCCTCGCCCACTGGGGATTTGAAGATCCCGCTGATTTTACGGGGACAGATGAAGAAAAGTTAAAAGCGACGTTTCAAATCGCAATGCAGATTAAACGTCGTCTCGATCTCTTTTGCGCGCTTCCAATTGAAAAAATGGAACGATTAAAACTCGAAGATGCAGTCCATGACTTAGGTAAAGATCTTGCCCTTACGCAGTATGAGTAAGCCTACTGTTCTTATTCTCTGCACCGGCAACTCCTGTCGCAGTCACTTGGCCGAGGGGATTCTACGACATTCCGCAAGCGATCTCTTTGAAGTCGATAGCGCCGGATCCGTTCCCGCAGGGTATGTCCATCCGCGAGCGATCCAAGTCATGCAAGAAATCGGTATCGATATTTCAAAGCATCGCTCCAAGCATTTGAATGAGTTTCTAGAGAAAAAAATCGACACGGTCATTACCGTATGTGGAAATGCCGATCAAGCCTGCCCCGTATTTCCAGGACAAGTGAATCGCTACCATTGGGGATTTGAAGATCCCGCTCATGCTCAAGGGAGTGATGAAGAGATTCTCGCGACTTTTCGCAAGGCAAGAGATCAAATCAGACTCACGTTCGAGGCTTATGCCGCCGGCTATAGAGAAAGAGAAAAAACATGAATATCACTCAATTTAAAGAAATCCTGAAAAAATATCCCGACAAAAAATTGTCCTTTATTCTTCCCAACGAAGAGATGATCCCTCTGCACTTTCATATTACGGAAGTCGGTCATGTCAAAAAAGAGTTCATCGATTGCGGAGGAACTCTCCGATCGACCTCGACCTGCGTCTTGCAAGCATGGACGGCGGATGACAAAGACCACTCTCTGATTGCTGAAAAGCTTCTTTCGATCTTAAAACTGGCTCACCCCATTTTACCGAATGAAGATCTCGAAGTCGAAGTGGAGTTTGAAGCCCCCTACATTTCTCAGTTTCCGATCGGCACCCATGAAGTGACCGAAAATACTTTAGTCTTTCGACTCGAATCGAAACACGCCGATTGCCTCGCCAAAGAGAAATGCGGTATTGAGGAGAAAACTCTTAAATCCTCATGTTGTTCAAACACATCGGGCTGTTGCTAAATATGGAAACTCATCGATTCAACAAACTTCCTGCTTGGTTCGTCGGAGAGTTTTTTGGAACTTTCATTCTCGTTTTCTTTGGATGCGGAAGCGTCGTGACCGCCGTCCTGACAGGAGCCCAAGTCGGAATCTTTCAAGTCGCCATTGTTTGGGGTCTCGGCATTGCGACAGCGATTTATCTCACCGGTGCCCTCAGTGGAGCACATTTAAATCCGGCGGTGACGATCTGCTTATCGGTATGGAAGTCTTTTCCAAAAAAACGAATCGTTCCCTATATCTTCGCACAGTTTTTAGGAGCCTTTATCGCGGCTGCGGTTTTATTCTTTATTTATTCCGATGCCTTAAATGATTTCGAGCAAACCCATGACATTGTTCGAGGCACACCCGGGAGTGAAGCCAGTGCCATGATTTTTGGGGAATACTTCCCAAATCCTAGAGGACAAGCTCTCTCTTCTGTTCCATCGATCACGACTCCACTCAAGGCTTTTACGACCGAAGTCATAGGAACGGCGATTTTACTGCTGGTGATTTTATGTGCCACGGATGAAAAAAACAAAAATCGGCCT
This sequence comes from Verrucomicrobiota bacterium, assembly GCA_040388725.1. Lineage (GTDB taxonomy): Bacteria > Verrucomicrobiota > Verrucomicrobiia > Methylacidiphilales > CAMAQI01 > CAMAQI01. The sequence goes on along the minus strand of JAZKBH010000143.1, from coordinate 15,730 downwards.
CAGATTTTAACGGCAGCCACGATCGGATTAACGGTGACACTACTCATTTCCCTTTTAGGTCCCCTGACCATGGCATGTTTTAATCCTGCGAGAGATTTTGGACCGCGTCTCTTTTCCTCTCTTGCAGGATGGAAGGAAATTCCTTTTACCGCCAATGGATGGGGCTGGCTCAACGTCTATATTCTCGCTCCGATTGTGGGAGGATTATTTGGCGGGGCTCTTTATCATTTCTTTTTTAAAGAAGCTTATTCTCTCTCTAAATTATAGATTGATGTTAGGATCAGAATCATGAAAACCATTACCCCCACACAATTTTCTCAAAACACCTCAAATCATCTCTTAATTGACGTTCGAACTCCTCAGGAATTTCAAGAGATCCATATCGCCTCTGCGCTCCTCAAACCTTTAGACGATCTTGATCCCTCTCAATTAGAATCTCAACTCGGAGGAAAACCTCCCCTCGTTCTGACGTGCTTCTCGGGAAAACGAGCGGAAAAGGCGGCTCACAAACTAGAGTCTGCGGGATGGGACATCACTCTGCTCGAAGGTAGCCTTCAAGGCTGGGAAAAAGCAGGTCTTCCTGTTGTTCGAGGAACACCGACAGGAATTCCTCTGATGCGTCAGGTTCAAATCATTGTGGGCGCCCTCAGCCTCATCACCGCCCTCCTTGCCCTTACTGTGAATACCGCCTGGCTCTGGGCGAACGTGGCCATGGGTGCCGGACTCCTTTTCGCGGGTATCAGCGGATTTTGCGGCCTCGCGCTCGTCCTTGGCAAGATGCCTTGGAATCGAATTAAATAAACCCAAATCCTGCATTGGGAGTTTAAAATGGGGAGGGCCAATCCCGCACATGCGGGAGCAGCTTTGATTTTGAGAGAACAGAAGCATGGCCTCACATCGCTTGGCTCTCTCTTTCTATTCAGCAAAAAGTTTTGTATTTTAGGTCGTAAAACGAGTCTTAATGCAAGATCTGGGATAAAGCAAAAGGCTATGGCATGGATGAAAGGATGGAGAGGATCCAGACTCTAAGAGGGATTGCTTAAAAACAAAAAATATCCTGAATTTAATCCTGTTTAGAACTTCTTAAAGAGATTCGTCATCGAAAAACCAAGAACAATCATAAATCCCCCCATCACTAAGTAAAAATAAGCAGAAATTTTGTTCATTTTTCCACTGTTTTTACTAAAATAGACTTTCATTTCGTCCGCGATGGATTCTAACGTTTTAGATGAAATCTCTTTGGATCCCCTGATTTGTGCCGTCCCCATCCATCCCTGAATGACCGCTTTAATACTTTCTCCCGTCTCTTTGATTTTAATACCCCCAATTGTTTCTTCCGTCGTGTAGCCGAGGGATCGAATGGAATTCAAAAGCGCTTCGCGAAAATATTCTTCCGAAGCCCCAAAAATCAAATAGCCCTGCATCTGTCGTTTAAAAAAAACGAGCATCACAGCAAACATAAAAGGATTCACCCATTGAATTAAACTAAATCCATTTGATAGTGGAAAAATAAAACCATTCAAAATTGAAGGAATAAAAGCAATACACATTAAAGCAAAATTCCAATGCATCGACATCATAAACGGCTTCCTCGAGAGCAGAGGATTCAAAGCAACCACTAGAAAATATCCAGAGATCAAAACAAAAAAGAAAGGAATACCCCATTTAATGTAAAAACCTTCTCTTCGTGAAAATAATTTTGAAGATTTTTTCTCTCCTTTTTCAGAATGAAAAGCAACCTCATCTAGGGAAAGATCGAATTTAATATTTGAAAATTTCGTAGTGACAACACTCGATCCTGTTACTTTTTTGACCTCCCCTCCATCATTAAACCAATTTGAATTTTCTTGATGAGCTCTTATCCGTTGAACTGTTTGCACCTCTCCGTCTTCAACTTGATTTGAAGATAAAATCGAAAAATCATTCTTACTGACATCTAAGGTAAAGATTCCGTAACCTTTAGATTCCACCTCAATGACGTAACATTCTTTACCCGCCTCAACCTTATCTTTCTTTCGAACGATAGCCCAATGCTCAAGATATCCATTTTTCCCTAACAATAACATCGGAATAAAGTACGAAATCCCCCCGGAAATCCCTGCATCTGTCCCAATTGCATCTTCGATGCTTTTAAAACGATTGAATAAAATTCCCGTGGAAGAAATTTTGCCATCCTCAGTGTAAATCGAGTCTTTTCCCTGTTTGTGAAATATCCCTTTTTCCCAATCCACTCTGATTTTATCAGGACGAGAAAAACGGATGAGAAAATTACTTATGTAATCACCATCAGTAAAGTCAGGAGACTTACGTTCAAGAGTTCCAATACCCTCAAATGTTTGGCACTTAGAATACTTTTCTTTGACTCGATTAAAAATCGCATTTCCATCCAATTCCTCTTCCGAAAAACCCGCTGCAATAAATAAAAGAAATAAGAAAACAGATCGAAGCATATAAGAGACCATATATAATATTTAAATTATAAGTCGCACCCATCTTGTCAAGAAAGCGTCGCTGAAAAACATACGAATGATCGCATTAGCTCCTATTTAATTTTTCTAAAAAAGCGATCATCCGAGGGGCACGAAATATAAATCGCTTCAATTCTTCACTTTGAATTTCTTGATCCTGTGCCCAATTAAAATCTTTTTGGATACCTTGAAGTGGAGTCAATCCTTCATTATTTGTGAGTAACGGATCCGCTCCACGAGAAAGCAAGAATTGTACTAACTCCATATGAACCCAAGAAACCGCCATATAAAAAGCCGTCGTTCCATTTTCGCATTGAGTATTGATTTCAGCGCCATGATCTAACAGGAGCCGAGCAATCGGCACCGTTCCAGGAAAAATACCTTGGGCTGTAAACCAAAGCGGCGTGTTTCCTCCCTCCCCATGACTCATCGCGGTATTGGTAATATTGACCGAAGCACCCCTTTTCAATAAAAGCTCTACAATCGTCGTATGACGATGGCGACAGGCTCACATTAAGGGAGTGAGACCAATATTTTCTTCAAAATGAATTGAGAGGAAGTGCGGGTTTTGATCGAGAAGCTCAATCACCTCAGCCGTATCCCCATGAGCAATCGCAAGCTCCAATGCACGTATAGACATCTAACAACTATTTTTCCAATATATGGCGTTTTATCAAGTGATCGTTTAGATAAAAATCGCCAGACTTCGTCAATGATGCCGCTGGAAAAATATTACGGGAAGAATGGATGGAAAATTGGTCCCATTCTTTTTCACAAAAGAAATACTTCCCCTCTCTCATGGAGAGCTGAAGCTTGATAATAGTAACTTTTTGGTTATCATAAATTTGATGATCGATTCAACGATAGAAGTTCCTCTGTTCTATGATGAAATTTTACATCAAAGTCAACAAGTTGGATTTAAAATGCCCTCTGACAAAGCAACAGGAGCGTTACTGCGGGCCTTGGCCTCCTCAAAACCGCGAAGCCGCTTTTTAGAGTTGGGAACCGGAACAGGATTGGGTGCTTGCTGGTTATTAGAGGGAATGGATCCAGATTCTACCCTTCTCTCCGTGGAGTTCGACGAACGCTATCATCGGATTGCGCAAAAATCACTCTTGCATGACAAACGCCTTCAATTGGTTTTAGAAGAGGGCTTATCTTTCTTGGAAAAACTTACGGACGACTCCTTCGACTTCATCTATGCCGATACCTGGCCCGGAAAATACGTCGGATTTGAGCACAGTCTCCGAATTCTCAAAAAAGGAGGCATCATTGTTCTGGATGACATGCTTCCTCAACCGAATTGGCCTGAAGATCATCCCCCTAAAGTAGAGAAACTCCTTCAAGAGATCGACGAGCTTCCTCGAAATATTTACTCCGTTGTTCGTCAGTGCTGGTATACAGGGCATATTTTAATCACCAAAAAAGCATAGGAGAGTCGACAGGTAAAAAAGGTTACGGCAATCGAGGGCAGGGTGGAGAGGATCAAGATCCATAAGAGGGATTGTTTAAAAACAAAGAATATCCTGAATTTAATCCTGAAATCGATACAACTTTCTGAATTCTCCTCTCCTTAAAATGGAGTTTGAAATCTTCGATTCTCTCCTTAAATATCAGTCATGCCTTTTTTTTGAAATATCCTTATCGGAATGACCCTTCTTCTGATCTCCATCCATGTCGAAGCTCAAATTCCTTCCGATCCCCGCATTGTTCTCGTCTCCGACGCGGGAACAAAAAATGATATCGATGGCTGGTATCCCCTCGCCGCTGAAAAACCCGATTGGCTTAAAATCCCAGAGGATGATGTCGCTCAAAGTAATTTAATTTTTTCCATCGCACGCTCCGGAGCCCTTGGCGTTTTTGTCGTCGGTGACGAACCCGCTTATCAAAGCCCTATTATCCGAGGTAAACTCGATCGTACTGGAAACATTTTCCATGTGAATGAAAGCGGCCCTCTTCTCTTGCACGGAAAGTATGATATACAAGAAGGCAAACGTTGGTGCCCCATCTTTAAAACGGTCAACGGACAAACCTGCTTCAATGCCGGAATATGGGCGGCACGTGCTCTCGGATTAAAAACAGAAAAGGAAGAGGGTTTCGATTTCATTCCATCGACTCGCCGCTATACCGTGGTCTCCTACGAGCAATGGGTTCAAAAGGCATGGTGGGAAAACGGAGGAGGAAAAACATTTGAAGGAAAACTCGTGGTCTTAGGCGATTTGAATGTGAACAAAAAAGAAGAACTCACTTGGAAACAAGAAAAACGCGTCGCAGAAGCCAAGTTTGGAATGGACTCCAGTGAGGGACGTTTAATTAAAAATTCAGTTTTAGTCGCAGATCTGATTGGTTCCGCCTTGTGGAAATACGAACATCCTTCAGAAAAGTAATCCCACTTTTCAAGATCGGATTTATCTTTGCTCCCCAAACAAAACATCCTCCTCATCGCAACCTCTTAAAAAAGAGAGAGCGGTGAAAAGGATGTGTTTGAGAGCGATGAGCCTATCGAGGATGAACCGTCG
>JAZKBH010000143.1:9856-10733 GCA_040388725.1 Verrucomicrobiota bacterium | reverse complement strand
GTGGTCGTCGTTGTGGTTCGGGCTTCATCCGAAGCACATCCAACAAAACTTCCGACAACAAGAATGAAGAGACCGGCACATAAGAACTTTTTCATGTTTTCCCTTTCTAGAGAGCGTGTCGCCCTATTTTATTTGGTGACCGTGGTCGTTGTCTTTTTCACAACAACTTTAGTCGCCATCATTTGATTTCCATCTTTTTCGTAATAAACCGTCACAGGAGCCCCTGATTTAACGGTTTCGATCGAGACAGGATTTCCATTTTCATCCACATACGTGGTGGTTTTGGTGGATGCATAAGTTACTGGATCCGTCGATGTCGTGGTTCTGATGGCAAAGGTATTGGGACCAAATTGCGTCACGGTACCAGAGGAGGTAGTTACCGATGAATTTGAATCAAGTGTAGTCGTTTTTCGAACGACGACCTTAGTTGCCTTCATGCCCGTTGCATCATTTTCATAATAAACGGTCACAGGAGCACCTGATTTGACGGTTTCAACAGAAACAGGATTTCCATTTTCATCGACGTACGTTGTCGTTTTGGTATAGGTATAATTCACTGGATCGCTGGAAGTCGTCGTTCTCACCGCAATGGTGTTTGGACTAAATTGAGTCACCGTTCCATTGGAGGATGTCGTTGTTGTTGTTGTCCCTAAAGATTGAGCCAAGAGGGAAGAAGTAAAAATAACAGCTCCCAATAAAAGAGCTGTTCCATATTTTTTGTAGATTTTTTTCATAATGATATTCCTTATTTTTCTATTCGATTGATAATGTTGTTGTTTGTCGACTCTCTCAACCTGCAAAGGAAATGCCAATTTCACTAAACCACCCCGTTGCCGAATAGAAATAAAGAGTGAATGCTCAATAGATGAAACCAATT
>JAZKBH010000143.1:2784-9846 GCA_040388725.1 Verrucomicrobiota bacterium | reverse complement strand
ATTAATCGCCTCATAATGAAGGAGCTCACAGAAAAATACCATTTGCATGGGGAAAGCATGAAAACATGCAATTAAAACCAATAATTAAGTAAAGTCTTTTTCCTTTTTTCAAGTCTTCGAATCCCGATTTTTATCAGGGCTGATTTCCCCATTCAAAATGCTGTGGTTTGAATTATTTAAAATCGAATCGAATCTCTAGAGCAAATTCAAAATAGGGGTAGCCACAAGAAAGCGCAAAATGCACAAGGTGAAAGTCAATTTTAAGAAGGGATCGTCTTGGAAAACTGCGCTTCTTGTGCTTCTTCGCGGCAAAAAATGGTTATGGTTTTAGTGAATACGCTCGAAGACATGGAAAGCGTCAAATGGATCGCCTGACTGTAAAATTTGGATGTCAAAACTATATTCCCATTGAATCTCTTATGAGACTCTTCATAACTCATCCATGAAGAAAACTTTCCTTCTCGGACTCCTATTCATCCTCACTTTTATTTTGCCGACTCTTTCGAAGGAATCGACCGAGAAAGCACCCCCACTCTATCTTCAACCTGAGTCCATTGCGCTCGCTCAAATTCTTCCTCCCCCTCCTGAGGAAAATTCCGCCAAAACAAAAGATGATCTAGCATCGGTATTGGATCATCAAAAAAATCGGACTCCTCTCGAAGTCGCTCGCGCAAAATCCGAAGTTAAACTGAAGGTTTTTGTCTTTAGTGATGTGATCGGCTCTTGGTTCATCGATAAAAATCTTCCCCTTACTGCTCGTTTTTTTGACTCTATCAATAATGACTCTCACTTTATTTCAGAGTCGGCTAAAAAAACATGGAACCGTCCCCGTCCCCCTGTGAATCACCCTCAAATCACTCCTGCTGTAGAGTTAGAAAACAATTCCTCATATCCGAGCGGTCACTCCACACGAGGCACTCTTTATGCCTTAATCCTTGCAGATCTCTTTCCCCATCTAAAAGAAAAACTATTCGCAAGAGGCCGTCAAATTGGCGATGACCGCGTCATTGCCGGAGCTCATTATCCCTCGGATGTTGAAGCCGGCCGAGTTTTAGGTCAGGCCCTTTACGTAAAACTCTCTGAGAATCCCAAATTCAAATCAGATTTGGAAAACGTCCGCGAAGAAATCGAGGCCGCCTCTAAAAAGTAAAACTTCGGAACAACGGCCTCCACCAGGGAATTCCGAAAAGGATCATCACGAGAGAGGCCGAATTCCAAATTAAAAGTTGTCGAAACTTCAATCGATCCGTGAGCGCTCGTTTACTGCGTACAGAACCGATATGAACCAAGACTAATGCGAGGAGCATCAGGGTGATGTGTTCCACCGCAAAGAAACGAAGCTCATGTCGTTTCATGGCGAGAGAGAAATGGGCTCGCGCCAATTTTAGCAAGGGACTAATCCCGTAGAGAATGAATCCCAAGAGCAGCTGAATATCCATCGCCGCCACGTAGAGAATTCCGGCGATACGTCCCGAGGGACGAAAAGAACTTGAGCTCAAAAGTCCACGAATAGAAACCACGACAGAAACAATCCCCGTTCCCAGAGCAATCCATCTCCATAAATTATGAACCGCGAGAAAAAAGAGATATTTATCTTCAAACATGGAGAAGCATTACCATATTCTTTTCTAAAAGGGATTAAAAAAGTAATCTTCATTTTTCCCATCTTCCGATGAGTGAAGAAAAAAAATCTTTCTCCGTTACCTCCGCCTCCTCTGCAGTGAAAACTCTTCTGTTTTTGTTTCAAAAAGGTGACATTCCCTCTCTTTATTGATCACTTTCTTACAATTCGATTGTCAGGCGATACGCGATCCCTTGAATATCATTATCATGAAGCATCGTCACACGGGAATTTGTCAAATCAGCAAAAAAGAATGCCATCTCGACGATCTCGTCCCCGGTAACGCAATCCGCCCGAAGATTGTTCGCATGATTCGGCATGAGCATCCCGACTGGAATAACGAAGGATACATTTCGACCGAAATTCTGAATCAATATCGGATGCGGTATGTCCAACAACTTCTCGAAGCCGATATCGGCGAACTTTCAGTCATTGAAAACGAGGTTATCGGTAGCATCAAGGATCACGAAATTCTCGTCGAAAATCTCAATAAAGATTTCGATCAATCTCAAACTTTTGGAGAGCGTCTCTCCGATGGTATCGCTTCCTTTGGCGGGAGCTGGAAATTTATCATCCTCTTTGGATCGCTTCTGGTTTTATGGATTCTTCTCAATACTTTTATCATCAGACATGATCAACCCGATCCATACCCGTATATTTTACTCAATTTAATTCTTTCTTGTATCGCCGCCTTCCAGGCTCCCTTCATCATGATGAGCCAAAATCGAGCCGCTCAAAAAGACCGTCTTCATGCGGAAAATGATTATAAAATTAATCTCAAGGCAGAACTCGAAATCCGGCATATCCAAGAAAAAATGGACCACCTTCTTAAACATCAATCCCTCTACATGTCGGAAGTTCAACAGATCCAACTCGATCTCTTGCAGCAAATCTCAAATGTAAAAGGGAAATAAAAACCGGAGAATTTTTACCGCGGAGGTCGCGGAGGAAACAGAGGAATTCAGCTTTTGTCTTTGAAATCCAGCATCCTTTGAATCGGTTTTTTCATCCATGTGAATAAATTGCCTTTGCCGTATTTATTTGGTAAACGTCTCATCGGCGGTGATTCTTCAAGTTTATGATGATTCCATTCGCTCCCGCTCACTTCGAGTCACCTCCTGTGACCTCCTTCTGCTGAAGGATCGTCTCGTTTCCGCCCCTGCGAAACTCGGCACCATGTGAATAAACCCAGATCTTGCATTAGAACTGGAAGAGCAGTGGCCCACTGCCTTCCCCGTCCTCTGAGGCACAGAGCCTGTGCCCCTCCAAATTTTAAATCCCTAATGTCATAATGGGGTTATTTTAAACCGTTTTAAAAAGAGCGCGCCAATTTTTTTGAAGCATCGCCGTCGTGGATTCCTTCGAGAAGCGTCGACTTTGGAATCGAGAAATCCCCTGAATGCCAATCATGCTATTGGTGATGAAAATTTCGTCGGCAGAACTTAAGTGATCCAACCCATAACGTCCTGCTTTTACTCGAGCTTGTTTTTGAACCCAATTTCGAACGACCCCTGCGCGACATCCACATTCTAACGCAGGCGTATAAACTATCCCTTTTTTAACCCAAAAAAGATTTGCCATCGAAACGGAAGCGATCTCATCCCATTCGTTTAATAAAACCATCTCATCAAAGTTTCCCCGCTCCATGCGTGCTTGCCAGTGAGTGAGATAGCTTAAGGTTTTGTACTGGGCATCCCAATTTTTGCTTCCGACTCTTAGTTCGGAGATTCCGAGCGTCATTCTTGCAGCAGACTTTTCTTTTTCCGGGGTGAAAAGCGATCGAAATCCTTCTCCATCCACAATCCAACGAAGGCGGCCTTCTGTATGGGAAATCAAAACTTTTTGAAGAAGGGACTTTGAAGGGGCTTTGAGTCCAAGCGCCGAAGCGCTCTCGCATAATGATTCCGCATGCTCGTGAAAAAACATGATCTTGCCCGAAACCACCTTCAACGTTTCAAAAACACCGAGCCATGGAGCAAAGACGAGAGTCCTCGGATCATTCTTTTTTAAACGTGCCATGATTCGTGCTTTGCTTTGCGGGATTGCTCTTGATGCATTTCCAATGCCCACTTCATACCACTCGCTTTATGAAGAGTCTCTTGATATTCGCGTTTAGGAACGGAATCGATGGTAATACCGCTTCCAACATGAAAATGAACTTCTCCCTCTTCGACAAACATCGTTCGAATCGCCATACTTAAGGCCACATCTCCATTGAATCCAAAGTACCCAATCGCTCCTGTATAGATTCCACGATCTAACCCCTCCAGCTCTTGAATAATCTCCATGGCCCGTTTCTTCGGCGCTCCGGTGATCGACCCCCCTGGAAAACAAGCTCTCACTGCCTGAACTGCATCCACTTCAGGCCTTAAGTCCCCTTCGACGGTCGAAACGAGATGATAAACCTGGGGATATTTTTCCATCTTCACTAAATCACTCACCAGGACGCTTCCATATTCACAGACTTGCCCGATATCATTCCGCTCGAGATCGGTGATCATGATTAATTCCGCAAGTTCTTTCGGATCGGAGATCAATTCATAGGCTAATTGACCATCACGAATGGGATCTCGATCTCGAGGTCGCGTCCCTTTGATCGGACGGGTCACAATATGTCGTCCTTGGATTTTCAAAAAAAGTTCAGGAGAAGAAGATAAAATCTTTTGATCTCCAAAATCGAGAAAAGCAGACCCCGGCGCAGGACTCCGCTGCATCAACGATTCAAAAAGAGTATACGGATTCCCCTCCCATTTCGCTTTGAAACGATGAGAGAGATTCACCTGATAAATATCGCCACTTCGAATATAGTCCTGAGATTTTTCAACACGCCTGCAAAACTCTTCCTCTCCACACGAAGAGAGAAGTGCTCCTAAATAGGTCGAGGCCTCATGAGCTTTTGCCCGTTCTTTCCAACGCTCCGTCTGTTGCTCATGAAAAGAAGTGTGAATCTCCGGAAAAACTCCAAAACAAAAATCTCCCTCATAAGAAATATAGCCCACTAAGCCGCCCGAAGGATGCGGGGTATCGGCAGAAGGCTTTTGATAACTCCGAAGGGTTTCGGAAATTATTCCCCAATCGTCCCACGTTCCACGTAAGACGGCCACAGGATCCAGGGCCTGATAGACCGATCCCGGGTGAGTCCACGAGTTGAGGGAGACAAACGGCGTCATAATAATTGCCTAAGCGAAGCAAGAAACTCTAAGAGGAAAAGACGAAAGCGAAAAAAGAATCAAAAATCGCCTGATCCGATGAAAAAAACAGCTCTTACGCAGGGGGTTTATAAAAAGTCTCTCCCGGGTGATCCGGAAAGCTTTGTAAAATCGCTTTTTGCTCTTCAGCAGTCACCACAGTGGTCCCCTTAATAAGTTTACAAAACTCCTTTTTCACTAACCGAAGGTGAATCCCTTCCCGAGTCTGAAGATCCTTAATAATCTTATAATCCACGGCCAAACGCTCCAGCTTCACGATCCGAATATATTCATCCCCTTTTTTAAAAAGCTGGTCTTGCTGAAGTTTCATGACGAAACCCTAAACAGGACTTTCGCTTCCGTCAAACCCCTCTCAGGAAATCCAAAATTCCTAACAAAGGGAGCACCTGCCTCCACAGATGCTCCCTTCTTTCCTAGAGACTGCGCATGGGCGCCATCTCCGGTTGTTTTCCCCCTCCGCTGAATTTTTCGAACTGAGGAAGATCGGGAAGGACCTCTTGAACTTCTTTGATCGCTCCTTGAGTCACCTCTTTTGCCGTATCGACCACAATCCCTCTCATCATTTGAGTCGGAACGTTGACCGCTCCTTTGGCAACGGCGTACGCTTTGTTTTCTGTCGCATCTTGACGCACAGTTTCCAGTGCTTCATTGGCTCTTTCGACCCCATTGGCAATCGAGAGACCAAATCCTTGACGAATTCCATCGAGAGTAGCTTCTCCTTTTTCTTGAAGACGTCCGTGGACTATCTGGTGCATCGCCTCACTTAATTTCTGTTTCTTTTCCGAATCCATTTCGGAAGCACTCATCGTCGTCGCCTTTCCGACCATTTCGACGGCTTCCGTGAGGATCCCTGCTTGAATTCCCGCCTTCATTTGACTCATAGATTTTTATTTTTCTTTCGTTATGGGTTGTTGTTTGAATTGAGAAGTCGACTTCTCAAAAGAATTTCCAGACGTGGAAGGGAGATCAGGAAGGGAGCAACAACACTCACAGTGATGTTTTTTCTTTCGAGGAACTCGAGATCGAGGAGTTGCTTTTTTCTTCGATCCCTTCTCGATAAACGTGGGCGATGGGGTCGAGGTCGAATTTAAAGGGGAAGCCGTTTCTTGAACCGAACCTCGAAACGAGGGGCTTTGAAAAAGATAGTAAAGTTTACTGCTAAGGCTCATTCCCTCTCTGTGGGAGACAGCCTTAAAGTCGTCAAGGAGCCCCGCAACATCCATCGAAAAACATTCAAGACGTTGTCTCGCACGACGACTCAACGACTCGACGAAAACCAGTAAATGCATTTTTGGTTTTAAAACCGAAATCCCTTGTATCGGTTTTCCATCCATTTAAAAAACTGCTTTTTTGATTTCTTCGCGTCCTTGTGTCGTTGTGCGAGATAATGCCTTTGAAGGAATTTCTTTTTTCGTGTATTTCTTGGAATCCATGAGAAAAGAGATCTCATCCCTGCTGTGAAAACGTCTTCCGATTCCAATCGACTCGCCATTACCTTCCAACAAGAACGGAAACGCGCGGTCGCCCAAGGAATTTTAGAGACCGCTGGATCCACCTTTCTCTTAATGATCGCCGTCCAGTGGTATCATGCCGGTTTTGTCGCCAAGTCTCTTCTCGCTTCCTCCGCTAGCTGCGGGATGATTCTTTCCATTTTCATTGTCATTTGGGTGGCGCATCATCAATGGAGACTCAGCCAGGCGGCGGCTGGATTTTCTTTCGCTGGCGGAATCGCCTTTTTACTCGCCTCCCTTTTCCCCTCGCTCTTCACCTTGGTTGTCGGCGGAGTCTTTGCCCTCATCTGCTCCTCTTGTGTGATCCCCTTGATGACGCAGCTCTATCAAAATCATTATCCCTCAAAAGAGCGGGGACGCCTCTTCGCTCGAACCACGCGATATCGGATTGTAGCAGCCATTCTTTTCAGTGATCTCGCGGGACGATATCTCACTGGACGGCTCCAATCGCATCCCACCGTTCTCGCCTGTTATGCACTGGCTCTTTTCGCGATGACCGTCTTCCTCCGAAAAATTCCTTCCGATCCCCTTCACAAACAAGATTCTCCACATCTTTTACAAGCCTTTCGACACCTCAAACATGATCACTTTTTTCGATGGACCCTCCATTGCTGGATGATCCTTGGCTTTGCGAATTTGATGATGGTCGCCTTGCGCGTCGATTATCTGGCCAATCCCCGCTATGGAATTTCTCTCAATCCCACAACGATTGCCCTCTTAC
>JAZKBH010000143.1:0-2774 GCA_040388725.1 Verrucomicrobiota bacterium | reverse complement strand
CTGGGAGTGATTCCCAATATCGCCCGTTTTATCATGAGTGGTATTTGGGGATGGCTCTTTGACCATGTCAGTTTTTACCGATTAAGAATGGTCCTCAATGTGAGCTTCGCCCTCGCCACCTTAACTTTCTTTACGGGTAATACCATGAATGGATTTATCTTTGGCTCCATTTTATATGGCATTGGCATCGCTGGAGGAGACGTTGCTTGGGCACTCTGGGTTACGAAGTTTTCTCCACCCCAACATGTGGCGGAGTATATGTCCGTCCATACCTTTATGACTGGCCTTCGGGGGATCATCGCCCCTTGGGTCGGATTCTGGATCGCCGATCATTTCTCCATCTCTACTGCAGCATGGATCGGCGCCTTGATGATTCTCATTGCGACCTTGATGCTCTTAAAAGAGCCGAAACAAAATGTTGTTGAACCCATTCTTTAGTATCATCGGGTTCAATAGTCGCTTCGATGAATGCTGATTAACCGCAGAGGACGCTGAAGAACGCAGAGAAAAAATCTCTTAGGAATGCAGGAAAAGAAAATTTAGCATTTAGAAAGGTATTTCCTTTGCGTTCCTCAGCGTCCTCTGCGGTTAATCTCTTTGTTTCAAGGAGTGGTCTCGCCCAAAGGCCGCCCATGAGCAACAAATCGCCCCGGCTTCCATCCAAAAAAGAGAAAACGACTATGCCCTCCTTTTTCGGCGAGCGGATTAAAATAATACATATCCGGCCCATTGAAGTTTTGATCAAGCAATCCCTTTCCCTGCTCTGAACCGGCCATTAAAAATCGACCGCTTTCATCCATTCCCAAATAAACCGTCACATGCGTGATCGGCGGCTCACGTTCCGGCGAATACGTATGCTCCCAAAAAAGCAAATCTCCCACCTTGAGATTCGCGTGCAGATATTCGATGTCAGGTCGTCCTGAGGAATCTTGAGGAACATCCCAGGCGCGGCCTTTCACCTTAAGTCGATAGTATTGCTCCGATGCGGTACGACCGATATCCAATTTAAAAATCTTATAGAATAAATATCGAGTGGTATTCGAACAATCCATCACCCAATTCCGATCACTTCCTTCCGGACGCCACGATCCATTGTAATGAACCCGATCCGCGATCATCTTCCGAATCTCTCCCAAAAAACGCTCCTTTAGCGTGACAACAGGAACCGCGGGAGCGACAGGAAGTGGAGTGACGTTTTTCGGTTTTTCCACTGGAGGAATAGTCGTTGAAGAGCTGATGGATGGAGCTCCTCCAGGAGATTTTGTCATTGGAGGTTTTTCTGCAGGGAGTACGGGTGGGGAAAGGGATCGAAGATCTTCCACTCGGGGCGGATTTAAATCCGAAGGCGTGACCACGTGTTCTTGAATTTCCTTCGTGATCGGAGTCGCCTTGCGAATCTCCAAAGGATTATCCTCTAAAATTAAAATATCCCCCACATGAATGAGATCGGAATTTAAATGATTGAGTCGCTTTAATTCCGAAAGCGAAATCCCCGTATTTCGCGTAATTTTCCAAAGTGTATCCCCTCGTTGAACTTGATAGGACTTCCGTTGAGGAGGCTTTTCGTCCTCATTCAAAGGAAGAACAACGGTTTTTTTGGAGGAAGAGGTCGTCGCAGGTGATTCTTCTTTTTCAGGAGTCCTCACAATCGGCGGAGCAGGTTCAGAAGTTTTTTCAGAACTTCCATAGATCTGAGGACTATTTTCTTCCCCATAACTCTTCACTCCCCACATTCCAAAAATGCAGAGGATGAAAATAAAAATAAAATTAGAGTAAGCCTTTTCGACGAAGATCATTCACATTTCCTGCGGCAGAGGAATTCATCATATCGACCATAAACTTGAGAAGGCTCACTTCCCAGGCATCATCGACGCCTGTTAAAATGGCAGCGAAAGGATCGTTTTTGGTCGCAATCTGCGCTTTCACTTTTTCCAAAATGGCTTCCTTCGGTTCATGAGCTTCATAACTTTGAAATTCATCTTTTTTCATCTTAAAGCCATACTTCAGAAAAGCAAAATGTTGAGGATTCGAACTCACATAGTCCGCAAAAGCTTCTGCCTTCTCTCCAAACCCCTCGACTAAAAGTTTCGCAATCTGATGGGGGGAGATAATCTGAGGACGCTCCGCTTGAATTTGACCTTCCCTCACACGAGTCAGCGAGAGCTGATCCATATCTTCCGTGATGAGATAATAATTAATCAATGTACTCCCAAACGTCTGAATATGACGATCAGGTGCCAAGATCACCTCAGTATTTTCGATCGCGTATTGGAAGTGATGTTCCGAAAGCATTTGGAAAACCTACCCTCAATCTCGAATCCGACAATGATTTTGAAAAATAAAGAAGGAATGAACCACCAAGTTAAAGGCAAAGAAAAAGCAAAGGGATTTTTTGTTTTAAACCCAAGATTCCGATTTTTTACTTTGTTTTTTCTTTGCCTTTAACTTGGTGGTTCAAAACTCTTCTTAAAGACCCTTTGCCAGCGAAAGAAGCTCCAGCGCTCTAAAGAAGTAAAAGATCCCCACCGATCCAACTCCCATTCCGAGATACCACAATGGCTTTTTCTTCAATAACCCTGACAAAGCGAAAAAAATGATTCCCATTTGAAGAAATAAGGTTGCATTTCCAAAGACACTTCCCACGGCTTGAGCGTTCTTCTTCGTCTCCTCAAACTGGCGCGCCTCCGCTTCAATCTCTTTTTTATCGTTCTCGTATTTTTCCATTTTTTGATGGCACGACTCGATCCGCTTCTGAATTTCCTGCGCTTTAGGAC
>JAZKBH010000142.1:11643-16298 GCA_040388725.1 Verrucomicrobiota bacterium | reverse complement strand
CTCTCAGGAGATGTCGCCATTGGATGAAGGATTTCGAAATCGGATTGAAGGAATCTACGATCGTTGGCGCGAAGCGATTGAGATTGGTTTAAAAAACGGATTGAAAGCCAAAACAGTCAAAGCGGGAACCGATCCAAAATCGGTGGCTGCTTTCGTCGTTGCTTCAATCACAGGGGTCATTGGATTAGCCAAGAATACTCAGAATACCGATCTCATGAAACTCGCCCTGCGTGCTATGAAGGACTATCTCCAAGGGCTGAAAAATTAATCTTTTTGAAATTTTATAAATACCGAACGGTCGGTATTTATAATCGAAGTCTCAAGACTTCAAAAAAACACAAACAAAGGAAATACCAATGAGTCAATGTAATACAGAAACTTGCGCCCCTCAAAAAACCGAGTGTGGTTGTCCCGTCGTGAAATCATTCGAAGAGGTCAGCTGTCCTGTCGAATGCCTTGCGGAGAATGGTCCAAAGCTTTTCGGGCATGCAATGAAAGAAGTTCAAACGGAGATCATTAAAGAAAAAATCCGTGCGGCTTATGGTCCTGTGCTGGAGAAGCAAGCAGATGCAATCGTCAAAGCAATGGACGCGCATTTCAAAGCAGTCGTGGCTCAAGCCAAAGCGAAAAAAGCTCTCTCTGAAGATCTTTGCGCGGCGTTGAGTTCTTGCTGCCAGTAAGGTCTCTCTTCTCTTTCAGTGACCGAGTGCACCGGTGACTGAAAGGAAGTGAAGATCATAGATTACTTGTATATTCTTTATTCGATCATTTTCATTTTAAAAACAAATATCAAAGGAAACAACTATGAGCAGAAGATTCGAAAACAAAGTGGTTCTCGTTACGGGAGGAACATCGGGAATTGGAAAAGTGACTGCGATCGCTTATGCGAAAGAAGGAGCGAAGGTCGTGGTCTCGGGACGACGGGAAAAAGAGGGAACAGATGTCGTTCAGGAAATTAAAAAGAATGGGGGAGAAGCCATTTTTGTGAAAACGGATGTGGCAAAAGAATCCGATATTCAAAATTTGGTTCAAAAAACCGTTTCGACGTATGGCCGTTTGGATATTGCTTTTAATAATGCCGGTGTGGAATGGATCGGACCTCTCGAGGAGGCAACGGAATTCGAATATCGGCGCATCTTTGATATCAATGTTTGGGGTGTTCTCGCTTCCATGCGTCATGAAATTCCTGCGATGTTAAAGACAGGCGGAGGAGCGATCGTGAATACGTCAAGCGTGGCAGGCCATGTGGGAATGGGACTCGTCAGTATTTATGTCGCATCTAAACATGCCGTGGAGGGTTTAACCAAATCCGTGGCTCTCGAATTTGCGAAGCAGAATATTCGAATCAATGCGGTTGCCCCTGCGGCGATTGAAACGGATATGATTGATCGTTTTGCCGGAAAAGAAGGCGAAATGCGGGAGCATTTGAAATCGATGCACCCCGTGGGAAGAACGGGGAAAGCGCAAGAGATTGCGGATGCAGTTCTCTTTTTGACCTCTTCGGAGTCGAGTTTTATCACCGGTACATCACTGACGGTCGATGGTGGATTTACGGCTCAATAAAACGAATTAAAACAAAATAGCCGCAAAGAGGCGCAAAAAGCACAAGTTAAAATTCATTTAAAAACTTGTGCCTCTTGTGCTTTTTTGCGGCAAAAATTATCGACCTTGATAACGCGTTTCCTGCTTCAGACCTGCGGGGGGTCATGCGCGTGACGAACGGACTGGGGCCTCCAGGCACATCCACCGGATTTTATCCGGCAGAGGAAGAGTCACTCCGATCCGAAGCAGGAACACGTCGATCTCAAGAGAAATCGTTTTTTTCAATACATTCAAAGAACAAGAGAAGTCCAATAAAAAACCCCGTGATTGAATCCAATCACGGGGTTTTTAGGAGAGACAAATCTCTAAACCGGCGTGATTCGATCCTTGGAGTAGAGGCGACGCTGCTGCCTCGTTCCTTGGAAGGAAGAAGCGGCCGGCCCTGCTGCTCGATTGAGTGAATGGATCTTCATCTTTGAATTAAGATACCTCGGCTCTGTGACATGTCAAAGGAGCGGGGGTCACAGAAAGGTGACAAAATTTATTTTTACAATCTGTTGAGGACCAAGGGATTGAGGGGATGAAATTTGAGAATCTGATTTTCTATTAGATAATATCATGTTGGGACTGACCAAAGATGATCGTCCATTTCTTGGAATAAAGATCTATTTTAACTGTAAAGTGCATGTCTTAAGGAACGATCCCGCATACGCGTCAACTTAAGAAAAAAGAAAATACGGTTTTCACCACGGAGAAAAGGCGGAGACACAGAGTTTTGGAGGATCATTCTGAAAAGTTATTGGAATCAAAGGCACATTTAAGTTAATCCGTGGTTTAGTCATGGATAATGTACTCGAAGGTGGTATTAACAATTTTCCAAAACTCTGTGTCTCCGTCTTTTCTCCGTGGTGAAAACTGCATTTGCCTGAAGTTGACTCCATGCGAAAATGAGGCGGGTTTTCGAAAAATTCTAAACGCAATAAATAAAATTAACTCGTCGATTTATACGTCGACCAATCGGGATGAACGCTTTCGGATTTTTCGGTCCATATTTTTTGATGGAGCTCGCGAAGTCCTCGGATACTCCAAAGGAGGGTATACTGCTGTTGGATATCGAGACTGCGTGGTCCATCCGAAAGGACTTTTTGAATCAGGCGTAAAATATGACGTGGAATCGGACGATCTTTTTGTCCCCATTCTTTTAAAAGCATGAGATGAAGCGCATGTGGAATCGGATCGACGATCGCTTTACAGAAGCCCGCATACGGTTCTTGAGCATCGAGAAGGGGGGGAGGGCTCGAAATCTTTTTGAGTTCATCGTTGCGAATCTCCGTTTCGGGGATTTGAAATAGTCCGCACGACAGGCTCTTTTTTCCAAGAGAAGTCGAGGAGGTCCATTTCGCGATCGCAATGGAGAAGGTCCAAGAAAAGAGGACCGGCGTAAACCAGAGACTATATTCCGGAATAAAATAGAGCAAAAGAGCGGTTGAAAAAATTCCTAGAAGCGAAACCCAGCCATAGGTTTTAAAACATTCTTTCCAGGATAGTTCTGCGTCACTTCGGTTTTGACGATCCCATTTTTCCTCGAGTCCCGTGATGGCCTGATAAACAAATTTTGAATGAAAGATCATCAGAATCGGAGCAAGAAGTGTGAAAAAAATGGTTTCGAGAAGTGTGCTTAGGGTCAGTTTTCCAATACCTCCATAGCGAGAGGCGTGCTTCAATTGAGTGATCCATCCCAAAATTTTGGGAGCAAACAAAAAGAAAAGGGTGATCCCGAGAAGAAGAGAGGAAGGGTTCGCGGTGGATTCGGTAATCGAGAGAGGGCCCTTTTTAAGTTCGTAGTTGATAGCACCGAAGATGAGAAAGAGGAGCCAGAGCGGGGAAGCCAGATACGACATGAGTCCAAACCAAATATGAAGTCGGTTGGCAAAATGAATCTCTTTCACCCATAGAAACCAAATATGCTGAAGGTTTCCTTTGCACCAGCGTCGATCGCGAAGAAGCATGTCCGTTAATGTCGGAGGCGATTCTTCATAACTTCCGGTTTCTTCCGAGGTGAGCCAGACTCCATAGCCTGCTTTAATCATGAGGGCTGCTTCAATCGTATCATGACTCAAGATGTGTCGACGTGCGGGATCTTTCACAGGGAGTTTGGGAAGAGCGCAGTATTGAATGAAAGTATTCATGCGAACAATGGCGTTATGCCCCCAATAGTTGGCTTCGTTCATTTGCCAGAAGCTGGCTCCTGAACTAAAAAGAGAACCGCAGAGTTGAGCGGAAAAAGGGATGACTCTTCGAAAGAGAGATTCCCCTTGGATGATACGAGGAACAGTTTGGATGACGCCGATATCCGAGGAGGTTTCCATTGCTTCCACGAGTCGAACCATTGTTTTTCCCGACATGATACTATCGGCATCCAGAATAATCATGTAACGATAGCGATTTCCCCATCGTCTGCAAAAGTCAGCAATGTTTCCGCTTTTTTTGTTAATGGAACGACGACGTTTTCGATAAAAGAGACGTTGCTTAGCGTGAAGTTCGACCGTCAAATCAAGCCAGACCGCTTCTTCTTGAATCCACGCGTCAGACTGGTTGCTGTCACTGAGAATATAGAAGTCAAAGCCCTCTCCTTTTCCAGTTTGATGAATACTTTTCCACATGTACCGAATCCCGCGGGCGATTCGTTCCATTTCTTCATTACAGACAGGAATGAGAATAGCACAGGCCGGGAGAGGTTCAGTTTTAGGAGAAGGGGATAAGGTCAATTGGAGAATATCCAATGGATCTCCACGAAAGAGTTGAAGAAAAAATCCAATTAAGCCGATCATAAATCCGACTGAAATTTGAGAGAACAGAAGAATAAAAAGAACAAAGAGAAAAGGGTCGATCCAGCTAAAAGAATTTTGCTCCAACACGGCAGCGAAAATCGAAGCTCCGAACGAGGTCAAAGCAATAAAGCCGATAAAAAAAAGTCCACGTCTCCAGGTGAGAGTTTCAACGAGAGGATGGAGGGGGTCGTTCTCTTTCGGTTTCATAAATAAGCTCCGATCCAAAAATATCCAATTCCATAGAGAAGCCCCCAAAATAAGACTGCCGCAAACACAGGTTTC
>JAZKBH010000142.1:0-11633 GCA_040388725.1 Verrucomicrobiota bacterium | reverse complement strand
GGGAAGGATTTTGAATTGAAAATCGACCATAATCAATAGGGCGTGCGGTCATGCTGGTGATTTCAAGTTTAGGACCTGCATGATAGGTGATTTCTTGAAGCTGCGTATGGAGTTCTTTTTCCGGGGGAAGTCCTGAGGCGATGGAATGAGGAAAGGTCGATTGAAGTCTCAAGGCTTTCCAGGCGAGGATTCCCTCTTCGAGTAAATCATTTTCTTGAAAGGTTTCTCCTTCGAGCGCCTCTTTAAACCATTCCAGAAGAATTTTATGAGATTCTTCCCAAACAATTTTCAAAGGGGGTTGTTCGGTGATAAAGGCGCGTTGGTAGGCGGCCTCTAAAATTTTGGTGTGTAAAAAATGAAGGTGTAATCCATCTCCCAGCGAAAGTTTTTCCAAATAGGCTCGAAGGGTGAGAGAGGCTTCATTCCACTGAATGCGGCATCCTGGAAATTCTAGAGGAATGGAAGGGGAATGTGGGGTGGTATTCATTTAGAGGATCGCGGTGGGGACCAGGTATAGGTCCAGGTTTCGGTAAGCGGTTTATGTTCGTCTCGAAGGCAGCAGCGAAGTTCCACGGGTTTGCCTTCGATTTTCGTGGGATCAATCTCAAAGGTGACTCTCCATCCTTGTCCCGGTTGATTCGGCTGGAGGAGTGTTTTTTGAACAATGTTTTCTATGTTGGCGGTCACTTCGACTTGGGGAGGGTGATCCGAGGGAATATTTTCTAAGCCATGATTTGAAAAATCGACGACAAAAAGTGGAGGTTCTGCGCCCACGGGATAGTGAATGCGAGTCTGGGTGCAACGTCCCAATGGGGGACGATGTTCATGATCGCCAAACCAATACATCGTATAACGAATATCGAGAACGGTTTTCGGTTCGACGGAGGTGAGCATCCAACAGGCGAGAATATTATCCTGATATTCGTTTTTGGTTGGCCATTGAATCAATTGAACTGCTCCGGCATTCCAATTTCCTTTCGGCTGAATCCAAAGACTCGGACGTTCATGATAGTGGGCTTCGAGATCCTGATAGTTTTGAAAATCACGATCCCGCTGAAGCAGGCCAAATCCGTGAAGATTTTGATCTTGAAAAGAATTTTCTTGGGCGTTGGGGGAGTTGGAGAGCGGTCGCCAGAGCCATTCTTCTTTTCCGTTTTGAATCAGAAGTCCGTCGGAGTCATGAACCTCCGGTCGAAAATCGTTGATTTGCATTCGCGAATTTTCTCCAAACCAATACATGCTGCTGATGGGAGCGATGGCGAGGCGTTTTATTTTTTGGTGAACAAAAATTTTGGCGTGGACCTCAATTTTGGTTTCATCTCCGGGAGACGTAACAAATTCATAGGCCCCGGTCGCAGAAGGACTTTCGAGTAATGCTAAGATTTGAATCGAATCGCTTGTTCTCTCCGGTTCGCGAATCCAAAAGCGTGTAAAGCTTGGAAATTCTTCTGCGGTATCGCTCAGACCCGGATTAATCGCAAGGGCGCGTGCCGAGAGTCCGTAGTGTTGATTTTTGCCGAGACTTCGAAAATAACTTCCGCCAAGAAAAACAAGAAATTCGTCTAAGTAGTCTTTTCGATTGAGAGGATAATGGAGTCGGAAACCGGAGTACCCGAGATCGGCAGGAATATTTTCGACCGGAATTTTATTTTTTCCAAAATCAAATTGAGACGGAGAGTAGAGAACGTGATCGATTTGAGAACCATGTAGAGAATAGATATCGATCCGTTGAGATTGCTTCCCTGTGCGGTGGAAAAAACGAGCTTGAAAAGGGATCGCCGGAGAAGGCCAAAGAAGAAGATTGTTTTTCCATCGGATATCCCGGGTCTGATCGTAATCGAGATTTTTTAAAAAGGGAGGAAGCTCCGGATAGGACGAAGAATAGAAGGGAATCTGGTGCTCGGCGACTTGAGCAAGATCCTCAAACCCAAAAACCGGATGACGTCGGTGATGAAACGTCATCCATAATAAGCCAAATGTGATGAAGCCACAGATGAGATGGAGTCGAATGGAATTCATGGCCAGGACTCATGATCATTTCTGTGCGACTTTACAGTCGACCCAGTGAGGGACTTGATCATCGATCATTCGGAAGCGATTGCCTTCGATGCTCTTTCCATCGACAAAGAGTTGAGCATTCTCCGCAGAAGAGAGGGTGATTTGATAAACCGTTTGGCGGTAACGGTAACGAATCGTGAATGAATTCCACTCTTTTGGAAAACGGGGGGTTAATTCCAATTCTTCTCCATGGAGGTGAAGTCCGAGGAGCGTTTCGATGAGGAGTCGATACATCCAACCTGCGGAACCGGTATACCAAGTCCAACCGCCACGACCGACGTGCGGGGTGACGGCATAGACATCCGCGGCGACCACATACGGTTCGACTTTATACGTGGCGATGCGATCGGGCGAATTCCCGTGATGAATGGGATTGAGGAGATGAAAGAGATTCCATGCCTTGTCATTCTCACCGAGCATCGCTGTTGCCATTGTGGTCCAGATTGCGCCATGGGTATATTGTCCCCCATTTTCACGGACTCCGGGAATGTATCCTTTGATGTAACCGGGATTAAGATCCGAGGCTTCGAAAGGAGGATCGAAAAGTTGAACGAGACCGGCGTCGGGACGAACCAGTCGTTTGAAGACGGCATCCATCGCGCATTTGGATCGAATCGGTTCGCCCGCACCGCTGATGATCGACCAGCTTTGAGGAAGTGAATCAATTTGGCATTCGGTGTTTTCTCGCGAGCCGAGAGGAGTTCCGTCATCGAAATAAGCGCGTTTATACCATTCGCCATCCCACGCCTCTTTTTCAATGTTTTGTCGGAGTTTTTCGGCTTCGGACAAACATTTTTCCGCGAACAACGGGTCTTGATGGTTCTTTGCGATGATCGAAAATTTCTGAAGAAGATCGTAAAGGAAAAAGGCGAGCCAGACGCTTTCGCCCCGACCTTCTTTTCCCACCAGATTCATTCCGTCGTTCCAATCTCCGCAACCCATCAGAGGGAGTCCATGAGATCCCCAACGCAAGCCATGTTCGATCGCGCGAACACAATGTTGGTAGAGCGTCGCGGATTCGCCTGAGCGTGAGGGAAGATCAAAATTCGACTCTTCATCGGACCGGAGTAAACGTCCGTCGATAAACGAGATCATCTCATCCAAGACACCCGTGTCCCCGACGGTTTGAACATAATGACAAGCGACGAAAGGAAGCCAGAGAAAGTCATCGGAGAAGTGAGTTCGAACTCCGCGTCCTGAAGGAGGATGCCACCAATGCTGAACATCACCTTCACGGAATTGTTGGGCGGCGGCACGAAGGAGATGTTCTCGAACAAGACCGGGCTTGGAGTAGATCAAAGCCATGCTGTCTTGAAGTTGATCGCGGAATCCATAAGCACCGCCGGATTGGTAAAATCCGGTTCGTGCCCACATCCGACAACTGAGGGTTTGGTAAAGGAGCCATCCATTCGTCATGATATTAATGGAAGGATCGGGGGTCTCAATTTGAACCGCTCCCAGAGTATGATTCCAATGATCATGAACTTCCTGCAGCGTTTTTTGAACAGCAGACGGACGACGGAAACGCTGGATCAAGGCTTGGACCTCTCCGGGATTTTTCCCTACGCCGAGACGGAAACAGACTTCCTTCTCTTCATCGGGTGCAAGTTCGTGATAAGTTTGAACTGCGCCGCAAGGATCGAGTCCGGCGCCGACACGTCCTGAAAGTCGAACACGCTTCAATCCGGATGGGGAAGCAAGAGATCCATTTCTTCCGATAAATTCTTTTCGATCTCCCGTGACACTTCGGTTCGGTTCGTGAACATCGACGAAGACGATTCTTTCTGAAAACTCCAAATGATAGGGATTACGCACACAAAGCGCTCCGCTTTTTGGATCGATCTGAGTTTGGAGATGAAGTAAATTTCGAGAGCGTGAATCACCGAGGACCCATTCCCAATAACCGGTCACCGAGATGGAGCGAGGA
The DNA here is from genome assembly GCA_040388725.1 of Verrucomicrobiota bacterium. GTDB lineage: Bacteria > Verrucomicrobiota > Verrucomicrobiia > Methylacidiphilales > CAMAQI01 > CAMAQI01. The sequence continues at coordinate 7,648 of JAZKBH010000142.1, read as the reverse complement.
CGACCGGAAATGTTTCGGATTTTAAAATACGCAAACTTTACAGGAGCATCCATCGCGACATAGATCCACAGTTCCGTGAGAATGCCTTGTTCTTCGTGTTCGAAGACGGTGTATCCAAACCCGTGGCGAATGACGTATGGATTTTTCCCTTTCGCAGGAAGAGGAGTCGGAGACCAGACTTTTCCGGTCTGCTCATCGCGGAGATAAAATGTTTCGCCGGACGGATCAGAGACCGGATCATTATTCCACGGGGTAATTCGATATTCGTGACAATTTTCCGCCCAGGTGTAGGCGCTTCCGCTCTCCGAGACGACGGTTCCAAATTCGGGATTGGCGATCACATTGACCCAGGGGGCCGGTGATACCGTCGAGGCATCCATCGTCATGACATATTCGCGGCCATCGGGAGTAAATCCGCCAATGCCATTTTGAAAAACAAGTTCGCGAGGAGGGAGATGAATTGCAGGGAAATCAGGTCCCTTCGAAGGGATGAGCTGAGGAAGCGCCGGGATTCGAGGAACAGGGAGGTCCATCTGCTCTTCCAGCGTTCCGTTTTCATCATCAAAAAGAATATGCGCCACCGCTTGGAGAAGAATGCGATCTTCCGGATGAATTTGATCGATTTTACGGACAAAGATTCCGCCGTGTTTATCGAGCAACGCGGCTTCGGGGCCGGAAGTAATCATCTGAATGATTTGCTCAAAAAGCGATTGAAGATAATGAGAGTCGTCTTCATTGAGAATGATGAGATCGACGATTAATCCTTTCGAACGCCAATAGGCATGGGCCTGAAGGAGTTGTTGAACAAGAGGGATCTTTTGTTGATTCCGAATCCGAAGAACAACAATGGGAAGATCTCCTGAAATTCCATAGCTCCAGAGAGCGCTCTGGGTGCGGCGATTGGCGAGGAGAACGCTGGAAGGCGCGCGACGGGAGGCATTGGGGTAAAGAATTCCGCCGGCCAATTGCATATACAACTGAGCTTCTTTTTCCGAAATATTGAGATGTCGAAGGATGACTTGGCTATGGGTCCATCCGAGTTCGAGCGCTCTCTCAACCATTCGGGGATTGTGATATTTTTCACTGAGAGCTACCGCCGTTTCACGTTGATCGGCGACACCGATAATCGAATGAATTCGAATGCTTTGATGGGCTTCGAGACGGATGGTTCGACGCATCGCTACAATGGGATCTAAAACGGAACCCGATGAGTTTTGAAGTGGGCCTTTGAACGAAATCGGGTTTTGAGGCGTCCGTCCGCGTCCGATAAATTTGGAGCGATCTGTTTCGTAGGTGACTGGAGCGCTTTCTTCTCCCTCTGCAATCAGAAGATGGAAGAGCCAAGGGATTGTCTCTTTTTCACCACGTGCGCGTCGGGTGCAGAGGAGCGCCGAGTTGGTCGGAAGATATTCCGTTTGAACGAAGAGATTGCTGAATGCGGGGTGAGCACTCTCTGCGGCTTGTGACGCAAGGACGACTTCCGCGTAGGAAGTGATCTCGATTTCCATGGGATCAGGAGAATGATTGACCAGTGTTAAGCGACGGAGCTCCACATCATCCTCAGGAGAGATGCAAATCTCGGTATGAGTCTCAATATGGTCAAATCGACGTCGAAACTCAGCCCGACCTTGATTGAAGATCGCTTCGTAAAGTTGATCGCTTTGAAGGGTCGGTTGATAGGTGGAAGACCACATCTGATCGGAAGATGTTTCGCGGATGTAGAAAAAATTCCCCCAATTGTCTCGAGTGGAGTCTTCGCGCCAGCGAGTCATGGCGAAGTTTTGCCAGCGGCTATAACCACCGCCGGAAGTACTGATGACGACTTGATAGCGTCCATTCGTTAAAAGATGGACTTCAGGCGACGGAAGATGAGGGGTATTGAAGAATCGGGTCGTCGTTTCACTTTCGGTGGTCCGTTTCTTGGTTTTCGAAATTTCAACATTCTCAGGGAAAATGTTTGCACTCGTTTTTGGAATTCTCTCTTGCAGGAGCAAGGTGGCCGATTTTAAAAGCGTGCATCCAATGAATCGTCGCTGCATCGGTTCGTTATGAAGAACATAATCGAGAGAGAGAAAACTCATTCCTTGATGGTGAGCCATAAAGGAGCGAAGAATGACGTGAGATTGTCCCGGGGCTAATCGCGAGGGAGTAAAATCAATGGCTTCGTAGAAACCATACTTTCCTTCAAAACCTTCTTTGGTCAGACGATTTAAATTTTCGTAAGACTTCAGAGGTTGAGTCATCAGACCCATGACAGCGGCGTACGGAGCGATGACGAGATCTTCTCCAAGACCTCGTTTTAATCCAAGTCCTGGAACGCCGAAGGCGCGGTACTGATAATTAAAGTTAGAATCCGTACGATTATAGCCCGATTCCGAGATTCCCCACGGAACATCCTTGAGTTCTCCATAGGCGATTTGATGCTCGGTGCACGCCTGGTAGGTTTGGTGCATGAGGGTCATCGGATAGTTGGGCATGACCAAAAGAGGCATCATGTATTCAAAATAGGAGCCACTCCAGGAAGCAAGAATCGGTCCATCTTCGGTGGGAAGAAGGAGTCGGCCGAGCGAGAACCAGTGATCTTGACGAACTTGACCGAGGGCGATGGCGACATAACTGCAAAGACGCGCTTCGGAAGCGAGGAGATCGTAATAGCTTCGATCTCGACGGCATTCATCGACGTTGTAACCGATTGTGAAAAGATTTCGACCTTCATCAAAAAGAAAATGAAAGTCCATCTGGGCCATTTCTTGGCTTCGTTGAGAAAGTTTTTCAAGTGTGAGAATTCTTTCGGAAGCTTTTTCACTCGCCAAATGAAAGGCGGCGAGCAAGCGGCTCAATCCCTCATTCGATCCGGAAGAGTTTTTAAGGACTTCTTCAATCAGCGGGCAAACCGTTTGAGAGAGTTCGGCGAGATCTCGCAGGGTGGGGGATTCTTCGAGATGAATATGAAGTCCATTTAAAGAAGGTAATTCACTTAACGCCGTGAGGTTCGATGTTTTTTCGATCCACGGGGCAAGTTCGCTTAAATCTTGGAGGTGATCATTGAGTTGACGTTCGAGGGACTGTGACCAGTACCGAATTTCTGAATTGTCCGAGTGCTCATGAATACGGACTAAATTGGAAATGGGGCCGGAGAGCTCTCGTAAGCGGCTGAATCCGACATGAAGATATTCAGTCGGTTTTTCCAATGTTGTTAAAACGAGACTTAAATCCCGACTCTCTCCTGCGGCTTCTTCCAAAAGTGAGGCCGTATCGCGAAGGCCTTCAAATATTTTAGAAGTAAAAATGGAAGTATCCGCCGTATTGGTCAGACCGGTGCTGAGGACTAATAAATGACCTGCAAGATTTCCACTATCGACACTGGAAATATAATGCGGGCGCATCGGCTTCAACGTGCGCGTATCGTACCAATTATAAAAATGACCTTGGTGCTGCTCGAGGCGATCCAACGTGGTGAACGTTTTATGTGTTCGTTCGATTAATGTTTTCTGGGAGATGTAACCAAAATCCCACGCTGTCAAATTACTTAAAAGAGCGAGCCCCATATTCGTGGGAGAAGTTCTGGAGGCAACGATTTCGGTCGGGATTTCTTGGAAGTTATCCGGAGGAAGCCAATTTTCTTCATCACAAACAAAGACTTCAAAAAAGCGCCAAGTCTTTCGCGAAATACGGCGTAGGTAGAGTTTTTGAGACTCATTTAAGGTAGGAAGATCCGTGCCAATCGGTTGACACATGCTCCATGCAATGAGCGGAGAAAAAAACCAGAGCGATAAGAGAAGTCCTTGAAGGAAATCAATGCCATTCCTGAACTGAATCAGAAGAATAGCGACGACGATGGATAAAACGGGTGCCATCCATAAACGAAGATAGGAGCCGGAAAGTGTTTTTCGGCTTCCTCTTTCGGATTCGCCCGCCGATTGCCATTCAAGACGGTTCTTTTTGCTGATCCAGAGGCGCCATTGGGTTCGGAGAATGGCATCGAGCCGCATGCTGACATCGCTTGGAAGAAAAACGAGATTGAGAAAAACCTGAGTAAAATGTTTTCCGGCGGACAAAAGCGTTTCGCGCATATAAAGCGTGAACGGCAGCTCTTTGGGTTTGCGTAAAACGATCGAGCTCATCGAAAGAATGGCTGAGCCGCTCAAAGTCCAAAAAAGAATTGTGTATGCCGTCGATTCAATCTCGGGAATGGCAAGCCAGGCGATTAAGATCAGTGCCATTAAAGCAATGGGAACTAAACTTCGGCGCAGATTATCAAAAATTTTCCATTGAGATAAAAAGGAAAGCGGATTTCTTCCCTTTTTGTCGTCGCCTAAGGGGACACTCGAAAAAAGCCATCTCGCAATTTGCCAATCGCCTCGGATCCACCGGTGCTGTCGTCCTAATTCTGTAAGATAGCTGGTCGGATGGTCTTCATAGAGAATGACGTCACTCAACAGGCCAGAGCGCGCGTGACAGGATTCTATTAAATCATGGCTGAGAATCGTATTCTCAGGGAAACGCCCTCCCGTGACTTTCTCAAAAGCGTCCAAGTCATAAATTCCTTTTCCGATGAAGCTCCCTTCCTCAAAAAGATCTTGGTAAACATCCGAAGAGGCACGGGTATAAGGATCGACGCCGACATCTCCAGTAAATAAATGTCCGAACCAGGTGCGGTTGGCGCTTTGAAGGCTGATCGCGGGACGGGGTTGAAGAATCGCATAACCCTCCGTGACAATATTTTTCTCGGGATCAATGACAGGACGATTCAACGGATGGGCCAAAGTACCGACCATCTGATGGGCGGCATCGCGAGGCATTTGTGTATCCGTATCGAGAGTAATGATAAATTTAACTTCGGGAAGCCCCGTCAGATCGCCTATAATTTCTGAAAATCGATCCGAAGAGCGCTTTTGAAGGAGGACATTTAAATCAGAAAGTTTTCCCCGTTTCCTTTCATAACCGATCCATTTATTTTCGGCGGCATTCCAAAGACGAGGGCGATGAAAAAGAAAAAAGGGATGATTGTCTTCCTCTTTATACTTTTCATTGAGAGATTCGATTCCGAGTCGAACTTGACGAAGAAGCGCTTCATCTTCGGGAAGCGTTTCGGTCGGTGCATCCGGAAAATCGGTCAGAAGGGCAAAGTAAAGAGAGGAACTACGGTTTCCGAGATAATGGATTTCGAGAGCTTCGACTAAGCGTTCAATGTTTCCAGAGGAAGAGAGAAGGGTCGGAATCACGACCATGGTCGTATAGTTCGAGGGAATCTTATCTGAAAAATCCAATCGAGGGAGTGTTCTCGGAGTGAGAAGCAGTGTGGAAATCCAATTCATCGTGGCAATGGCGAGCTGACTCGCCGCCAGAATGAGAAGGGTCGAAAGGATGATTTCTTCTGCCAGAGAGACGCCTCGACCTTCTAAAGAAACAATCAGAGGAATCGAGATGAATGCGGTACTGAGGACAATGCCGCCATGATAGAATGTTTTTGGAAACTTCCGGATGAGACGATCGACGAGTGTTTTGAAAGAGATCCGCTTTAAAGCCGTTTTTTCTAACAACAGACGTCCGTGATGAAGAAGATAATAGCCGACATGCGATGCGCGATCGTGTGACCCGAGAGTCCGGGTATTATTGCGCGCAAGACGAATGGCGAGTTGGGCGACTTCGATTTCAGAAAGATCACTGCTCGCCGCGATTTCTTCAATGACATGTCGGTAAGAATCGCGGGAAAAAAAATCCATGTCACTGTAAACATCGTGGGGATCTCGTCGGAGTTCCGCGTCCACCAAACTCATGGTCTCCACAAATTCCTTCCAATTCATCGCACTGAGGAAACGCAAGCTGGTGATGCTATGACTGACGGAAACCTGATCAGATGCCTGGCGTTGATTTTCTTCCTGCACGAGTTGATCAATGGAAAGTCCCTTTTCTCCGAGAAGTTGATCAAACCAATTTCTCGCCCAGTGGATAGCGGAGTTTTGACGGGTCAGAGATTGGAAAAATTCGGTCACAAACGCGCTCGAAAGAGGAAGTTCCGATTGGACCATTTCCGCCATCACCACGACGAAGAGCGAAGGATTCTTTTCTTGAAACGATTGGAAACGTTTAATCCAATGATGCGCGACATCCCTATTTTTTCGAGCGACGGCAAGATGGGTGGTGATTCGTTGAAGATTTTCAATAAGTCCTAAACGAAGCATGATCGGAATCGCCCATAGCTCACCGAGTTTGAGCGGGGTGATCCGTTGATAGGCGGAGATAAACGCACTGAGAGATTCGGAATCAATTTGAGCATCGACGTGCGTGATGAGCTCCAGAACGATTTCGTAGACGCGAGGGAGACCACTCGCGCTGCATGGAAGCTCGCGGCTGTATTCTTTGGGAAAATGGCGTCGAGCCATTTGAATTTGCTCTTCGATGAGATAAAAATTATCGAGGAGCCATTCAGCGGCCGGAGTCAGGCGTCGGTTTGAGTCCTGTGCCGAGGTGGAAAGATTATAGGCGCGAAGGACCCTCTCATTTTTATCGAGTCGATCAATGAGCATGGTGGAGTTGCGGGAGGACGAAAGGCGATGTTTGCGGGCAAAGTTTTCGGCATGCTGCGAGAGCTGCTCGATATTGAGCAAATCGCCGCGCAGCACCTTTTCATCCTCTTGGTCACGAGGACGATCTTTTATCCTCCAGTGAGTCAGTCCCCACATCATAGCATGGCCTTTCTGTAACGAGCGAAACGCGGGCCATTTCCCGGAATCGATCAAATATCGTCATCTCTTTTGCAGGGGACGTGCCATATTGTTTGCACGAGGGAGCCTGGTCTTTCTCTTTCCAAACGAAGAACTAATCTCAAAAAATCAAATTAGAACTAACCAGCGGTGTTGCAAAATGCCCAAGGGGCCGAATTTAAAGGGTGCATTCTGCATGGAAGTGAGAAATAGGTTAAAAGAGGAGAAGAGCAAGGGAAATAGGGGAGATCGGGCTTCGCAGATTACTTAAAAAAGAGAATGCTCATAGGAATAAAATCGAGTGAAGCGGACTTTCCTTTTAATTTTTTGTAAAATTGAAATTAAAATTTCTATATATTTTTATAATTTTGGTACGGGTTATGCGAGTTAATAGTCCTTATGAAAACAGCAACAGCACATCGGGAAACGATTACTGATTCTTTAAATAGCGTCGCTGATGGCGTTAAAGACTTAGTTCAAGAAAATGTCGAAAACGGCGTAAGCCAAATCAAAAAGGCGAGCACCGGAATCTCAAAGAAAGTTAAAGAAAATCCTTTAGCTTCTTTGGCGATCGCCGCGGGCGTAGGCTTGGTGGTCGGTCGAATTCTAAAAAAATAAATTCAATCCACGAGTATTGATTTAAATTTTTAGAAATACGCAAAGCGCATCCTGTTTTTCACTGTCATCCCTTGTTATGGAGTGAAAAGAGGATGTGCTTTTTTATTTTCATAAAAGAAGGTCGAATTCTGTTAGCCCGATGATCGACCCCTTTTGGAATGTTTGGGCATCCAATACAGTTTACACCATAGAAAAAAACCGAGACACAGAGATAGGAGAATTTCATCCCATTGATGATTTTACCTCTGTGTCTCGGTTTTTTTCTGTGGTGTAAACTGTATTTTTCAGTGTTTTAAACCCAGATCTTGTATTAAGACTCGTTT
>JAZKBH010000141.1:0-3096 GCA_040388725.1 Verrucomicrobiota bacterium | reverse complement strand
CGTTATGTAACGACAGATCAACCACCTTGACTCCGACGTAGAGATAGGTGGAATCCCAAAGAAGATCAAAGGTCGCGGTATTATTACTGGCTCCCATCACGTTCTTGGTGACGCTTGTTTGAGGATTCCAATTCGCTTCAGAAAGCTTTCCATCGATGGTAGGAGCATGGGTAACGCGGCGAATGGGAACCGTGGAAGCCGCCTTTGTGACAGTCAACGTTTGGGAAACATTCGGAGCCGCCGTATAGCTCGTATTGCCGGTTTGGGTCGCAGTAATCACTGTCGATCCCGCGCCTACAATAGTTACAGTCGATCCACTCACGATCGCGACGGAAGGATTGCTACTTTTGTACGTTACAGGAAGCTGACTGGAGGCGGTTGCCGTCAGCGGGAAAGGAGCGGAACCGTAGGTCTTCGCTGGAATGGCAGTGAAAGTGATCGTTTGAGCTTGTTGAACCGCATTCACAAACGTCATGGAATCGATATCGAAAGCTCCTGTATCGGAAATCAACTTCAGGACATGCTTCCCCACAGGAAGAGTCACGTTCTTTGCCGTCACCGTCCCCCAATTTCCCGTCCAAGAGGTTCCGGTTACCGGAACCGCGATTGGTCCTATGACTTTTTGATCATCGATTAGAATGGAGAACGATTTTCCTCCATATACCGTCATGATTTTCGCTGAAAAATCGTAAGCCCCTGCTTTTGCCACATTCACGGTATACTTTTGCCATTCCCCCGCTGCATAATTACAGACCGTGTATCCTCCCGCAGTTTGAGAAGCGAGTCGAATATCGACTCCATCCGTTCGATAACATTTCCCGTTATTCGCGCTATCAACATCATGATAGGCCACTCCTTCGCCCCCAAAATCATAGTCTTCGGCTTGAATGGTTCCCGGAATAGAGGCCGGCGTTTTGTAGTAGGAAGTAAGCGTGGTCGAGGGCTGATTATTATAAACCATCACAGGCTCGATTCCCAAAGTAATCTCCTGTTTTAATGGAAGAGCAGGAAGCTCTTTGATCGTACCATCAAGAGTTTGAATCGTATTGACATTCCAAGAGGGGGGAATCTTCACCAGTTTTTCATCCAGTGTCTTATAAAAAATATAAAACTCTGAGTTCCCCCGACGAAGTTTATAGACGTAGAGAAAGAAAGGACTGTAGAAATACGATTCGACGACTTGAGCTCCTTGGATCCATTGGACAGCAGTTTTATATCCTTCTCCCTCAATGGTCGGGGTTATCCAACCCGTCGTTGTATTTCCCGTCGCCATAGCCGTCCCACTCTGAGCGATATTCTTTCGTCCTTCGTAAAAATAAAAATCAAAATTATCCATCCCTTGTGCACGTTGAAAGAGAAGATTGCGCAAATGAATTCCACGGGCCTCGGGAACCGTAAGAGCGACATCTCCATCCGTACAACCTTCGGTATTCCATAAAGGCTTATAGTCCTGACCATAATTTTTTGCCAATTGGCGTGTATTATAGTAAATACTTCGATTATCATCGGATTCGATATTCTGACCGGGGTAGCAATGAAACCCGATAATATCGACATATTGCCCGCCTCCTTTGGAAAAAAAGCTGTCCATAAATTGCAATCCATCGCGAGTGACCCCAGGAGATACTATTTTATTCGCGGGATCGATCTGAAGAAGAACCTCTCGAGCAATCCTCGCCATTTCCACCATTTGCTCGATCGTTCCTCTATAAAACTGAGCATTATCCGGCTCATTCCAGAGCTCCCAATAATGAATTCGTCCTTTGAAATGGGTTCCAACCTGAGTGACATAGTTCCGCCAGAGATTCATATCGGAAGGAGGATTCGCCGCGCCGATTCCATAGTGACTTTTTTGAAGTGGAGGGAGATCACTTTCATCCTTCACCGGACTGGCCCATAGCGGAGTTTGGCCCATGGTATATAAAATTTCAGTCTTCGGATCATTTTGATGGACGGAATCGACCAGCACATCCAAACGTTTTGTCCGCGTCTCATTCCAATCATAAACACCTTGTTGTTGTTCCAAATCCAACCACGTGGTCGCCGTATCCCATGCACGAACGATTTTATGACCGGTCGGCGCCGTTTTGAGATGGGCGGGATAGAGTCGATTAAAATGCATTCCGAAGAAAGTATCTGGAATGGGATTTTGGGAATTGGGTTTATATTTATTATCGATTACTTCTGAAATATGAATATCATCGATGTAGATATTTTGATTTAATTCTTTAACTGCAAATCGCAACTGTGAAAGTTTTCCTGTTTTAACGGTATTCAGCACCACTCCTTGAATTTCGACGTATTTCCAACTTGTTGACAAATCGACCGTTTGAATGAGAAAGCAATTATAGGGTTCATCGAGACGACGCACAAACATCGTCGCTTGAGTCGGAGCATCGGATTTCATGCGAGCACTGATTCGATAAGTCGATCCATGATTAAAAATATAATCGGCAACTAAATTGGCATCTCCTGTTCCCCGGTTCGTGACTTTAAATCTATAGGAAGAAGTTCCCGAGTAGACGTAGCCGGCACGTTTTTCAGGGACTGCCTCATACGTGGCATTCCCAAAGTTAATCACCGTAAACCCAGGAAGAGCATTTGTGGTCGAATCACATGAATAGAGCTTCTTCTCCGTCACCGTGACTGTGTTGTCCGCATCTGCCGGAAAGGAATAACCTTGTGAAAACGTGTGAATGAAAGAGAGAGAAAAGATAACGAGAACGAAAAGAATCTTTTTTCTTAAAAGAGAAGGCTTCATAAGTGATTCACTCCTATTCATCGTTAATACAATATTTAACACCTAAGGAGAAAAGTAGATTGATCGATAAATTTGTCAAGCCCGAGAGGTAAGAAATCTATCATTGAGGATTTTCTAGGAGCAATTCTGAGTCGATTAAGCGATTCCGCAGATAGGGGATCGCGTCCGAAATCTCTTACATCTCTTGGTGACCCGCATTACAGATAAAAACGAGTCCAGGTCTTTTAAATCGAAGTGTTTTTGAGAAATACAGCCAGACTTAAACTCAAATCTTGCATTAGGAAGTTAAAATAGGGAGGGCCAAGCGATGCGCGGCCTTGACTTTGAGAGGGAAC
>JAZKBH010000140.1:27441-28785 GCA_040388725.1 Verrucomicrobiota bacterium | reverse complement strand
TTTTTTCTTTTTCACTAAAAGCGTTCCCTCATTCAAAGCAAGCTTCTCGTACACCTCATCCCCATCCAATGTTCTTAAGGTTAATCCATTGAGACTGACGCCCTGATCCCCTCGTCGAATCTGCGAAAGTCTCTGGCTCGTTCCTCCATTAGCAATCGAACTTAACGTACTCACGCTACTACTCATCGCGGTGAGCTTTTCAGGACTGAGTTGATCATACGCGGTCTTTAATCCTCCATTGTCCAATCGCATCAACCCATTAAAAATCTTTCCTTGATCCGATCGACTTGAGACGACTCCTGAAGCGGTTGTTCCTCTTGAATCGATTGCGGTTGGCGCAAAACTCTGGAGCGCTCTTCCGACTTGTTTTTGATTCGGAGTAATCCCCGCAATGTCTCGTCCCCAATCCGCAGGAACTGCAAATAAGTTCACCTCCGTATCTCGATATTCGACCATCCAACTTTGTCCCGCGCTATTGGAACTAAAATCATACGTCCCGTAACTTCCCGTAATGCTCGAACCTTGTAAAAAATTAATCTTAGTTCCCAAGGCCGGTTTAAATCCGGTCGATCCACTAAAGTTGGTCGACCCTTGGAGTGTTCCTCCATTGAGGGTCACCGCTCCTGCTGAAATCGTCTGATCATAAAAACCAGAACCAAAACCAGCCGTGGTTCCATCGATCTCCACCAAATGAGTTCCGCCGTTCACCACAAAACTTCCGACATTGTGGATGCCCGGAGAGTTCCCCGGACTATAGACCCCATCATTGAGGGTTAAGGATCCCGTGATTCGTCCTCGTCCTTTCAGTGTTCCACCATTGACGATCACATTCCCTGCCCAATTCCCTCCCGCCGCGGTTCCAATCACGAGTGTTCCACTGCTCACCGTGGCATCTCCCGTGGCGGTATTGGTTCCCGTCACCGTCATTGTTCCAATCCCTGCTTGGTTAATTCCGTTGGTTCCTGCAATCGTTGAAAAAAGTAAAATATCATTTCCGGTGATGGTCACCTTTGTCGAATCCGGTGTGATAAATCCTGTCCCATCGTTGACTCCCCCCACTCCTCCAAAGTCCGCAAAGATGGTTCGAGTCACATCGACTGTTCCTGCTCCCGCTCCAAATCGAATCGAATCGGTTCCGACACTGTAGTTACGAATGGCCACCGAGTTTGCCGTTAAGGTGGCCGAGCTATCACTAAAGACCAAGGCCGTGGTTCCTGTTCCCAGATTAATAAAGGAATTGGCGGTGGCTGCTAAGGTTCCCATCGTCTCGCTCTTGCCGTTTAAATCCAGCGTTCCTCCGTTGAGTGTCATCGTGGCCGTATCTCCGACTTGATTGGACGCATC
>JAZKBH010000140.1:365-27431 GCA_040388725.1 Verrucomicrobiota bacterium | reverse complement strand
ATCCCACTTCAGCGTTGCTCCACTATCGACCGTGATTGCTACGTTTCCGATCGCATTCACTCCCGCTGTTTTATTTAATTCCAAGGTTCCCGCAGCGACATCCACGCTCGCCGTTCCCGCTCCACTGGCAAAGGTGTTCGCCGCCGTTCCCCCGAAGATCACTGTTCCATTTCCCGTCTTTTTAAGAATCGTTGAACCCGCTGTCACGGTTCCACTAATCACACTCGTGATATTTAAAATATCATTCGAATCCGTCGCATCGAAATTGTCCGTATTCGTACTCCCCGCCGCCCCCGTCGAGATCGTCACCGTTCCCGCCTGCGTCGCCGTTCCTCCACTGCTCATATCCGCCCCAAACGTCATGTTCCCAATCCCCGCTCCACTCCCACTAAAAAACGTAAAATTTCGACTCATGCTCATTCCATCGGTTCCTAAATACATCTTACCGGTGGAGTTAGCAGGTCCATTCAATCCAACGCTGATGGTTCCCGTGCTAAAATCCCTCATTAAAAATACTTTGCCGTTATTCGTCTCTCCGCGAACACTCCCAACATTCGTCACACTCGTCGGATTAAAATAGGTGGTCACACTACTCGTATTTTCAAACTGGCCGCCGTTGAGATTGATCGAACCGTTAATAGAAAGAGTTCCCCCCGCTCCCACGGTATAGGTGCCTGATGCTGTGGTGATATTTCCATTAATCGTCAAAGAAGACCCGGCAGCGAGTGAAAAAATGGGTTCATTTATCCCTGCGTTGGAGTCGGTAAAAATTAAGTTTGTATTTACAGTTACCGCACCGCTCGAGGCGGTGAGCGCAAATGCATTGGCATCGGCCCCGGCATTAATATCAATCGTCAGTGTTTTTCCTGAGGAACTCTGAATCGTATAAGCTTGGCTGTTCACTCCAAAGCTCAAGCCCTTGACGATGGTGTTGGCGCTCAAATCAATAGTGGTGCTTCCTGTCGTTGAAAATGCAGCGGTCTCTGTATTGGTATCGGGAACATTCGCCGTTGTCCAATTTCCGACCGTATTCCAATCCGAAGTCCCCGCTTGCCACGTTTGCGCTTCTGATCTCTGGAGGCTGAAAACCAGGAAAAAGATCAAAAAGAAATTGTTTTTACGCAAAAACACATATTAAAGATAGAATTTAAGAATCAAGAGTCAATGGATGATTTTTTGGAATGGAGAAAATTGCACCCGCCGCGATTTGAACGCGGAACCTTCGGCTTCGGAGGCCAACACTCTATCCAGTTGAGCTACGGGTGCTTGATGGAGCAGAGAACCTTAATCCGTTTCAAAAATCGGGGAAAGACAATTTTCACCACTAAGAAAAAAGCAAGAAAAAGGCAGCCTCACATCCGCTTTCGTCAGAGCACTTCAGCGAGACAGGCAGGAACATAGGCACAGAAAAGAGTTTATCCGCAGATTCGCGCAGAGAGACGCAGATTAAAGATCGAGAAAATACCCAAAAATATAGTTTCTTTGTTTTTAAAACTAAACCATTGCCTTTGAAATCTGTGTCCTTCCTGCGTTAATCTGTGGATGATCTTTTTCAGTGTCTTTGTGTCTCTGTGTGAGACTGCCTTTATAAAAACGGTGGACGGTAATGAAGTTCGTAACGGAGATCACGAGGACGCTCGCCGATTTTGACCGCAGGATTTCCGGCGACGATGGTATACGGCTCGACGTCTTTGGTCACGACGGCTCCGGCTCCGATGACGGCACCGTCGCCGATTTTGATTCCCGGTAAAATCAAGGCGCGATAGCCGATCCATACCCGCGATCCGATGAAGACATCGCCTCCGCGATCGGCGAAGTCCGGGGAGCGGGGATCATGGCCGAGTGTTAAAATAGAGGCCTCAGGTCCGATGGCAACATGGTCGCCGATGGTAATTTTGTAGCGACGACCATCCAGGAGGGTTCCAAAATTGATGATCGTATTGTTCCCTAAAAAAACATTTCGTCCGTGCAGAAAACGGCAGTTCATCTGAACGGAGGAATGATTTCCAAAACGCCCGAGATAGGCTTTGAGATAAATTTCACGAAGCGTATGGCAGGGGAATTGTCCAATGACCCCGTGATAGAAGGCAGAAATAAAATTACCGGAAAAACTCCTGAGAGACATGGGGGAAGGATAGGAAGAAAATCCATTTTTGACAGGATAAAACGGGGAAAATCGAAAACCATTTCTCACGCGAAGGCGCAAAGAAGCCCAAGTTTCTCCCCATAAAAAAACAGTTTATTTTAAATTCAGTCGGGAGGAGCCTTGGGCAGCTTTGCGTCTTCGCGTGAGACATTGTCTTTATTGGGATTCATGTTAAAAAAAAAAGGTGCGTCGAAAATTGATCTACTTCTGCCCGGAAACCCGCGGGGGTTTGGCCGATTACTCGTGGGCACAGGCCGAAGCGATAGCGCGGCAAGAGGTTGATGTTCTCTTTGTGACAAAGCCTGGATTTCAGCGCGTCTCGGCAGCCGGAGTCCGTGTTCTGGATGCTTTGAAGGAAGATCCAGAACGGGTCTCAAAAATCCGGTGGGTGCGACGCTATCGACGGCTTCAGACCTTGATCAAAAATATGGCTATTTTGAGGGGGTTGATTCTTTCGCTGCATGTGAAAGAGGTGATCTGGAGTTCATTTTTTGAATATGGATCGCCTTTGTGGGCAGGTCATTTCGAAGATCTTCTTCAACACGGGGTTCGAATGGGGGTTATGGTTCATGATCCCATTCGAGATTATCGAATTGGCCCGGGTTGGTGGTATCGTCGATCGATCTCACGCGCGAAAGGTCTCTTTCATTGTTTTTTTTCGCATACCGTTTCCTTAGGACCGACGTCCCATGAAAATATTTTGGCTGATCCCTGGATTCAAAATCTGACTCATCTTGTCCCGCATGGACTCTATTGTTTTCCGGCATCGACTCGTTCAAGAGAAGAGATGCGACGACAATGGAATATACCTGAGGATGTCCGAGTTTGGCTCTCCTTCGGTCATATCCGAGATGGGAAAAACTTAGATCGGGTGATTGAAGCGCTTGCGGAAGTGCCTCACGATTATTTATGGGTTGTCGGACGAGAACAGTCGGCAGAACAAAAACCGGTCGAATTTTATCAAGCGTTCGCAGAAAAAAAGGGGATTGCAGATCGTTGCCGATGGACTCATGAACATGTCCCGGAAGAGGAAGTTGGGAATTATTTCGAAGCAAGTGATGGGGTGCTTTTAACTTACTCCAAAGACTTTCATTCTTCGAGTGGCGTTTTATCGCATGCCGTCCACTTTCGTCGACCGGTAATCGTTTCCGGAGGCGAAGGCCCCTTACTTCAAGAAGTGAAAGATTATCATTTAGGGAAGATCATTGAATCAGAATCAAGTATGGCTCTTCGTGAAGCGATGCTCCAATGGAGTTCCAAGGATAAAGTAGCGGAGTGGGATCGGTATGAGCGGGATCATTCCTGGGATGAAAATGCAAAAAGAGTCTTGGCATCAATGGAGAAGATTTAAAGGCAAATACAGATCTCACGCAAAGACACAAAGTTGCCCAAGTTTCCTCCGAATGAATTTAAAACAAAAATCATTTTCCTGTTTTTTTTGGCGGGGACTTGGGCAACTTTGCGCCTTTGCGAGATCTGTATTTTGAATTTTCCGCAGTATCCTCTTCATCCTGAAATCAATGCGACTCATTCTTGCTCTCGCGGTATTGTTTCCACAGAAAGCTAAAAGCGGGGGCGAAGTCTTGAGGGGATTTTTCGAGCCATTGATCGACTTCGAGAGGGGTGAAAAACTTTCCTTCCGAAATTTCATCGGGATCGAGGGAAAAGGGGCCATCGCACTTTCCTTCATAGACCCAGACAAATTCCCATCCCGTTTCAGGAGAGGTTGAAAGCTTGAAAAGCCTCGTCAGTTCAGGTGAGGGAATGAGGCCAAGTTCTTCGCCGATTTCGCGTATCGCGGCGAAATCGTAGTCTTCTCCCGCATCGACATGGCCGCTACAAGAAGTCACCCAGACATTCGGATGACGGTCTTTCGAAGGAGATCGTTTTTGAAGAAAGATTTCCCCCTTGCTATTAAAAATCAGGATGTGGACCGCGCGATGATGAAGATTCTGAGCGTGGACAATGGCGCGTTGTTCCTGGCGAATCACGCGATCATTTTCATCGACGACGTCGAAGAGTTCGTCGGCTTTGTTTTGCATCATTTCTCGTTTTTAAGATTTTAGAATGGAACCACTCAGGAAAAGGCGAAGGAGACCAAGATTTTTTAACCACCAAGGAAAATACAAAGAAAAGCCAAAAGGAATTCATTTGTTTTAAAGCCAATGAAAACCTTTGTATTCCGTTTGCCTTTTCCTTCGTGGTTCAATTCTCCTGGTTATTTTTTATTCACGCGCCAAAGGAGATAAAAACCGAGGGCTTGAAAGATCAGATTAGGAGCCCAGACGATGAGTTCCGGATAAGCGGACGCATTCTTTTTACAGGCTTCCGCAAGAACGATGAGAAAGTAGTAAGCGATGACGATGCCTAAACTAATAGCCACGCCGACGGAGGTCTCTCGGCGATTCGTTTGAATCGCCAGGGGAATGCCAACGAGGGTGAAGGTGAGACAGGAGAATCCAAAGGCAATTCGTTTTTGAAATTCCGTGAGCATCGAAGAGATGCGGGATTTTTCTTCGACGGCCGCATAATAAAAGATTTCGTTAGAAAGATCGGAGAGCGTCGAGATACCGAGGCTCCGTTTTTCTTGTTTTTTGCTATTCGGATTTTGAAAGGGAATGGTGAAAGGCATCTCATCGGCATGACCTCCGACTTGGATTCGAGAAGAGAGTCCTTCGCCGATCCGTTCTTCTTGTCGGACATTTCGAAGCTTTAGAATAATTTTGGATTGAAGAGGATCGATCGCAATTTCACCCGAGTCTGCGCGGATCGATCGGATCGGCTTTCCTGCGGAGTCGACTTGCCAGAGAAAGACCGATTTGAGCTGAGTTCCTGAGCGTTCGACGATGAAGAGTCGATAGCCTGGAAATTGGTCAATCGGTTGTCCCGCGGTAAACATGGAGAGGGGATTGCTGCTGACGACTTCATACGCAATTTCTTTAAAGGCTTGGCGACAGTTAGGGGCAATATAGGAGTTCACCAAAAAGCTGATCCCTGTGAAGGTCAAGGCGATCCCAAGAGCAGGAGCAATAATGGGAGCGAGTCCGATGCCGCTTGCTTTAAGGGCCAGAAGTTCACGGTCTTGAGACCAGCGGCCAAAGACGAGAAGGACGCCCATCAGAAGTCCCCAAGGAAGGGTGTAAGTGAGGGTCCAAGGGATTAAAAGATAGACGAGCTTGAGGATCAAAATAAAAGAGACCTCGGTATTGAGGATCAGAGCAAAGATATCTTTAAAAACATTGACCAGAACGAGAAGAAAAGTGAGAACACCGATGGTGCTCAAAGAGACGACCAAGAGTTCTTTAAAAAGATATCGGTAAATAATTTTCATCGCGTAACGGCATTATTGAACCACGGATTGTGCGATTGGACAGAAGAAAGTCAGAAGAGAAAGGCAGTCTCACATCCGCTTTCGTCAGGGCACTTCAGCGAGACAGGCAGAGACACGAAGACACAGAAGAAATTATATCCGCCGATTGACACCGATGAACACAGATTAAAATTCATTTGGGTTCTAAAAAACAAGAAAACAAATCTTTAAAAGGGTTTTTGCCTTTAAACTACAAAACTGTTTTTAAACTCTGTGGCTTTGTGTCTCTGTGTGAGACTGCCTTTGATGGCTTTTTGGGATTTCGTTTTTATGCGCTTCGTAAGCGATAGCCGATGCGGGGTTCGGTATGGATCAAGTGGGTGCCGTGGGGATCGATCTTTTTTCGGAGATGCGTCATGTAGACGCGGAGATATTGACTTTGTTCTTCGGCTTGAGGTCCCCAGATTTCACGGAGCAGTTGTTTTTGGGTGACGATTTTTCCGGCATTCATCACGAGGATCCGAAGGATGGAATACTCGGTGGCGGTCAGTTTGACTTTCTCTTTTTCCAAGGTGACGTCACGAGTGACTAAGTCGACTTCTAAGGCGTCTATTTTGAAAATTGGATTTGAATTTTCAGAGGAGAGGGCATGACGCTGAAGCACTCGAAGGCGGGCGAGGAGTTCTCCGGTGGCGAACGGTTTATTCACGTAATCATCGGCACCGAGGTCTAAGGCTTTGATTTTATCTTCTTCGTGATCGCGAACCGAAAGAATGAGAACAGGGACTTTACTCCATTCGCGGATCCGACGCAGGACTTCTAATCCATCGATATCGGGAAGTCCAAGGTCAAGGATCACGAGGTCGGGACGAGCTTTTGCCACTTCGACGAGTCCATGTTGACCTCGTTCGGATTCGATCACGCGATAATGCTCGGACTCAAGGGTCAGACGAAGAAGTCGACGAATCTGAGGTTCGTCATCGATGACGAGAACGGTGATCAAAACGAGACTCCTGTCTGTAAAAGTGGACTTTGGACGGAGGTTTTAGTGGGAGGGACGAGATTCTTCGAGTCCAGCATGGAGCAATTTCTCGGATGATGGAATGAACAAAGAGATGAAAAGAGAATGGCATCTCTGAAGACAAGAAAGGGGATGAACGATGCCAATCTAAAGCCGTAATAGGGGGGATTCATATGATTCTTTTGTGAAAAGGAACGCTGGACTCGAAGGATCTCGTCCCTCCAGGCCAAGTTAAAAGATTCAATATAGCAATTTTCTTTTTCTCATGTTTAAGGCACAATAGTCCGCGTTTCTGCGGGGATGGTCAAATCAAAGAGCGCGCCGCCTTCGGGTCTATTCTCGGCATGGATTTCTCCTCCCAGTTCTTTGACGAATCCACGGGTGATGGAGAGACCCAGTCCTGTTCCTCCCGCTGAATTTTGAGGTCCTCGATAAAATTTATCAAAAATTTTGGAGAGATCCTCCGGAGGAATTCCAGGGCCTTGATCCATGACTTGGATATGAAGCTTATTTCCCTCCGCTTTCATTTTTAAGAAAATAAGGGAATCGTCGGGAGTGTACGTCATCGCATTGTGCAAAAGATTGAGAAGCGATTTATTGAGGAGAAAAGAATCCGTTTTGACTAAGGGAAGTGAGGTTGCATCGACTTGAAAGTGACGATGGGGGAAGCTTTCATGAAGTTGCTCCTGAAGTTCGAGAATGACATCGGAGAGGTCAAACCATTCGAGTTGAGCATGAATGGAGCCGGATTCAATTCGAGTGATTTCGATCAAATGATTGACGATACGATGGAGGCGTGAAGTGGCCGATGTAATTTCTCCGGCCAGAGATTGAATTTGAGGCGGTGTATTTTCGCGCGCATTTTTTTTCAAAGTTTCCGAGGCGATGCTTAATGCGGCGAGGGGAGTTTTGAGCTCGTGGGAAACGCTATCGAGAAGATTTTTTTGGAGCTGGAAGGAACGTTGCGCGACCTCCGCTTGACTCATCGCATCGGCGATATGTTCTTTTTGAAGAAAGAATCCGAGTTGAGTCGCAAAGTTTTCGAGAAGAGAACGTTCGGAGAGATCGAAGGAGTTATTTTGGAGGGGGCGAACGAGAAGAACGCCGACGTTCAACGCCGAAGTAAAAAGAGGAAGGTGAAGGCTGGGGGCAAAGCCCAGTGTTTTCGTAAATTTTCCCGCTGGTTTGCGGTTGAGATAACACCAGTTCGCGACGCCCCGTTCCTGTTCATCGGGCTCAAACGTACTTCCCGCTGCGGGAAGAGAATGCAGGAGATCTCGGTTTTTTCGAGTGAGCAGCGCGAGATCGACATGAAGAATGCTTTGGATCATGTGAAGCGATTGTCTGAGCGCTTCGTTGACTTCGGGTTGAGAGGCGAGCGTTTCCGTGAAGGCAAGAAGCGTGGCAGTTCTTTTTTCCCTTAAGAATTCGTTTTTTTCGCGTCGACGCAATCGGGTCGTGAGATGCCCGAGGGCGAGTGCGACAATGAGAAGCATGGAGAACATCATCCCATCGTGGAGATTCGAAATATAGAATGTGAAATAAGGAGGGATAAAAAGAAGATCCCATAAAAGAGCGCCGAGGAGCGCAATTCCGAAAACAGGCCAACGGGAGAGTTTCAGTCCAGCAAGGACCACCGCCAAAAGATAGAAAAGGGCAATAGAGCTCGAACCCATGAGATTGCGGACGGACCATCCGAGCGCTGTCGTGCCAAGGACAATTCCGAAAGAGTAAATCCATTCTTGAATTTCGGGAGGAGAGGTGGTCTCGGGAATTTTTTCCTGAGGAGTTGTTTTCGAGTGACGATCGGGACGAACGACCATGACATCGATGGCGCCACTTTCCCGAATAATTTTATCGGCGTAAGAGTCTTTCCACCAGTTCCAGGGAGGGCTTGGATTTTTCCCGAGAACAATTTGTGAAATTGAATTTTCCTTGGCGTAATCGAGAACCGCTTGCGCGACCTCAATCCCGGGAACACTCACGACTTTGGCCCCTAATTCGCGCGCCAGAGAGAGATTGTGAGTCAGTTGAGATTTTGCGGTTTCGGTATAATTCGATCCCGTCTCCACAAAAAGGGCGGTCCAAGGGCAATCGAGCATGCCCGCTTGTCGACGTGTCCACCGGATCAAGCTTTCGGCATAAGGACTTGCCCCGACAGCCACCAGAAGTCGCTCTCGTGTTTTCCAAGGGCCTTTGATTCGGCGATTTCCAAGGAGCTGACGCAACTCCTGATCAACTTTTTCAGCGGTGTACCGAAGGGCAATTTCACGGAGTGCGGTAAGATTTTCGAATTTAAAAAAATGATCTCGTGCCGCAATGGCGCGTTCTCCGAGATAGACTTTTCCATCGTCGAGCCGTTGACGAAGCTGTTCCGGGGAGATATCGATTAATTCAACTTCATCCGCTTGATCGACAATCGAATCGGGAACCGTTTCGCGAACGGTGACTTCCGCGATTTGACGGACGAGATCAACGCGGCTTTCGAGATGTTGAATATTGATGGTGGTAAAAACCGAGATCCCCGCATCGAGAATTTCGAGGACATCCTGATAACGCTTTGGATGGCGGGAGCCAGGAGCATTGGTATGAGCCAATTCGTCGACTAAGACAATCGCCGGTTTGCGTGCGAGAATTTCATCGAGATCCATCTCTTCGATGAAATGTCCTCGATGAGGGATCTGTTTTTTTGGAAGAAGAGGAATTCCCTCAAGGAGGAGAGCGGTATCTTGTCGGCCATGAGTCTCGATAACAGCAGCGACGACCGGCGTTCCTTTCTTGAGAAGTCGTCGGGCCGATTCGAGCATGGCGTAGGTTTTTCCGACGCCGGGACACATGCCGAGAAAAATCTTGAGACGACCGCGCGGAGGGGTCTCCGTGGACCACTCGCCTGAAGAAAGGGTCTGAGGATCCTGCATTAGAGAAGACTATCTAAGGCTCGGTTGACCTTCAAGACATTCACTCCGGGATTACCGAAAAGAGGGAAGCCGGGTTGATCGATGTTTTTCTGAAGAATCATACGCACTTGATTTTCATCGAGATGACGCGCTTTTGCCACCCGCGAAATTTGGCATTCTGCATTTTGAATACTGATATGAGGATCCAGTCCGCTCGCCGAAGCGGTCACGGCATCCGCAGGAATCGGGGCATTTTCATTTAATCCGTTTTCTTTTCGATAAAGTTCGATTCGATCCCGGATCGCATCATGAAGTTTTTGCGAAGTGGGTCCGAAGTTACTTCCTCCTGAGCTTGTAGCATCGTAGCCGGTGCCCGCAGCGGAAGGACGGGAGTGGAAATATTTTTCTCCGGTAAATCCTTGGCCGATCAGCTCGGATCCTCGGATGACTCCTTCTTTGTCGACGATCAAGCTTCCATTGGCTTGATGAGAGAAGAAGGCTTGTCCCATTCCATAGACGATCATCGGATAAATTCCGCAGCAGACGACCGCGAACATGAAGATAACAACGAGAGCCTTACGCGTTTCAGTGAATAGTTCTTTCATAAATTTAGACCCAGTGAAATGAGGTGATTGCCACATCAATGATTTTAATTCCAACAAATGGGATAATGATCCCGCCAAGTCCATAAATCAGGAGATTTCGCTGCAAGGTAGCGAGGGCACCGACGGGCGTATATTGAACGCCTCTTAAAGCCAAGGGAATCAGGGCAATGATGATTAAGGCATTAAAGATCACGGCACTCAAGATGGCGCTTTGAGGCGAGACAAGGCCCATCACATTTAAGGGGGCAACCGCCGGAAAAGTGACCATGAGCATCGCCGGAATAATGGCAAAGTATTTGGCGACATCATTGGCGATACTGAACGTCGTGAGTGAACCTCGAGTCATCAGCATCTGTTTTCCGATTTCGACGATATCAATGAGCTTCGTCGGATTGCTATCGAGATCGACCATATTTCCCGCTTCCCGCGCGGCTTGAGTTCCGGTGTTCATGGCGACGCCGACATCGGCTTGTGCGAGAGCAGGGGCGTCATTTGTTCCATCTCCCGTCATCGCGACAAGATGCCCTGCGGCTTGTTCATCTTTGATTCGTTGTAACTTCGCCTCGGGGGTGGCTTGAGCGACGAAATCATCGACCCCGGCTTCGGCGGCAATCGCCGCCGCAGTGAGGGGATTATCTCCGGTGACCATCACGGTTCGGATTCCCATTTTACGAAGATGGGCAAAACGTTCTTTGATTCCGCCTTTGACGACATCTTTGAGATGGATCACGCCGAGGACTGCGGCTCCTTCTGCCACGACGAGAGGAGTTCCTCCCGAACGAGCGATCTCATCGACGGCGAGACGAACTTCATCGGGAAAAAATCCTCCCATTTGTTGGATATAAGAGCGGATTGCTTCTGCGGCCCCCTTTCGAATCGATCGTGAGGCTTGACCGGGAGAAGGATGAAAATCAATTCCACTCATACGACTCTGAGCAGTGAAAGGAACGAAAGTCGCATCGATGGCTGCCATTTCGCGGCCTCGAAGATTAAAAAGGTCTTTGGCTAAGATGACGATGCTTCGACCTTCGGGAGTTTCATCCGCAAGAGAAGAGAGTTGGGCCGCATCGGCGAGTTTTTCGGGAGCGACACGAGGAGCGGTCACAAAGGCGGTCGCCATCCGATTTCCAAGCGTGATGGTTCCGGTTTTATCGAGAAGAAGGACATCGATATCCCCTGCGGCTTCGACCGCTTTTCCACTCATCGCGAGAACATTTTTCTGAAGGACTCGATCCATCCCTGCGATTCCGATGGCACTCAATAAGCCCCCGATCGTGGTCGGAATCAAACAGACGAGAAGCGAGATGAGCACAGGCAAAGAGAATTCGGCTCCCGAATAAATTCCAAAGGGTTTTAAGGTGATACAAACCAGAAGAAAGATCAGTGTCAGTGCCGAAAGAAGAATCGTGAGAGCGATTTCATTCGGTGTTTTTTGACGTTGTGCGCCTTCCACCAAAGCGATCATACGATCCATGAAACCGTTTCCTTTATCGACGGTGATGCGAATCACAATCCGATCGCTGAGGACGCGAGTTCCTCCGGTGACGGCACTTCGATCTCCACCGCTTTCGCGGATGACGGGAGCAGATTCTCCGGTAATGGCCGCTTCATCGACGCTTGCAATTCCTTCGATGATTTCGCCATCGGCGGGGATCACGTCGTTGGTTTCGCAAACGACAATATCTCCTTTTTGAAGATCGGTCGCTGGAACAGATTCTTCTCGATTATCGATGAGACGGCGTGCCATCGAGTTTTTTCGAGACTTGCGAAGGCTGTTCGCTTGTGCCTTTCCTCGTCCTTCGGCGACGGCTTCCGCAAAATTTGCGAAGAGCACGGTAAACCAGAGCCAGATCGCGAGCTGAGTAATAAACCCTTGCTCCATTTTCGAGGTAAAAATTCCGATGGTGGTGAGAACCGCCCCAATTTGGGTGACAAACATCACCGGGTTTTTAATCATCAGTCGGGGATTTAATTTTTTAAATGAATCTCCTATGGCAGGAAGCAGAATAGATCCGTCAAAGAGAGAGTGCGATTTTTTGGGAGTGTTCATATATTTTTATCCTTAAAAAAGGGTTCCTTGGAAGGTGAGGAAATGTTCCACGATCGGTCCGAGAGCAAGCGCCGGGAGGAAGTTTAACGCTCCGACGAGAAGAATCGTTCCGATGAGCAGGATCACAAAAGTCGCTCCGGAGACCGGGAAAGTTCCTGCGCCTTCAGGAACAATCTTTTTTCGAGCGAAAGATCCGGCCATCGCCATGATGGGGACGATCATCAAAAATCGACCAATCAACATACTGATGCCGAGTGTTGTATTATACCAAGGGGTATTGGCAGAGAGTCCCGCAAAAGCGCTTCCGTTATTTCCGGCAGTCGAACTGAAGGCGTAGAGAATTTCTGTAAGACCATGAGGTCCTTGATTATTCAATCCCGCTTTTCCCCATTCGCTCATCACTCCCCAGGCAGAGAAGCCGAGGATATCGACGGCGAGAATAAGAAGAGTCAACATCGCCATTTTAACTTCGAAGGCTTGAATTTTTTTACCGAGATATTCCGGCGTTCGACCGACCATCAGTCCGGCGATGAAAACGGCGAGGACGACAAATACGAGCATTCCGTAGAGTCCTGCGCCAACTCCTCCAAAGATAATCTCTCCCAATTGGATATTAAAGAGAGGGACAAATCCACCGAGGGCGGTGAAGGAGTCATGCATTGCATTGACCGCACCACATGAGGCATCGGTAGTAATCACCGCAAAGAGAGCTGAATTGAAAAGGCCGAAGCGAACTTCTTTTCCTTCCATATTTCCACCCAAGGCATCGATCCCTAGTTTTTGATGAATCGGATTTCCTGCTGCTTCCGCCGATCCGCAAAGCCAAACACCGCCAATAAAGAGAATCGTCATGGCACCCCAAATCGCCCATCCATGCGATTGGTTTTTCGTCATACGTCCCAAATAATACGTGAGACCACTTCCAATCGAAAAAATCGAGAGCATTTGAAGAAAATTGGAGAGTGGCGTGGGATTTTCAAAAGGATGAGAGGCGTTTGCGTTGACGAAGCCACCTCCATTCGTGCCGAGCATTTTGATCGCTATTTGAGAGGCCATCGGTCCTTGGACGATGACTTGCTCATCCACCGTCTGTTCTTCGGTCACGGCTTGACCCGTTGCATCTTTGATTGTTTCTCCCTTGTCGTCTTTTTTCTCGACGGAAATTTTAAAGGGTTCCATCAATTTGGCTTTTGTATAAGGAGAAAAGTTTTGAACGATTCCTTGCGAGAGTAAAAAGAAAGCAAAAACAAGAGAAAGAGGGAGAAGAAGATAGTAAGTCGTTCTTACCAAGTCGACCCAGAAATTTCCAAGGGTCTTCACTTCACGTCGCACCAGTCCTCGAACCAGCGCAGCAGCAATCGCAATCCCCGTCGCGGCAGAGGCGAAGTTGTGAATGGTTAAGGCAACCATTTGAGAGAAGTACGACATCGTCGATTCCCCACCATAACTTTGCCAATTGGTATTCGTGGTAAAACTGATCGCGGTGTTAAAAGCGAGATGTTCGCTGAGTGCCGGAAGATTTTGAGGATTGAAGGGGAGGAGATGCTGCACCCGCAAGATGGCATAAGTAAAGAGACAGCTCGCGAGACTAAAAAAAAGCATGGTGAGGGTATATTGTTTCCAATCTTGCTCCACATCAGGACGAACGCCCATCCATCGATAGGTCAATCGTTCCAACGGTTTGAGAATCGGATCGAGCCAGGTTTTTCCTTTTTCATCCAAAACCTGCATCAGATAGAGGCCGATCGGTTTGGTGATCAGGGCCAAGATGACAATAAACATTCCGAGTTCTAACCAGTCGATGAGGTGCATAAATTTTCCTTAAATCCTTAGAATTTTTCAGGATGGATCATGGCAACGAAGAGGTAGCCAAAGAGAACCAACGCAATAATGCCGACGATGATGTTTTCCATAATTTCCTTTAAAGTTTCTCGCAGAATCTTGCGTAGCCGACACAGAAGAGAAAAAAAACGAGAGTGAGTCCGGTAAAAAGAATATCGATCATGTTTAATTAATACCCGAAGAAGGCCTCTTCCGCTAATTAAGGGGGGGTCAATATCCGCTAAAATTTTGTTAAAATGAGGAAAGGCAGAAGATAAAGGCCGTCTCACATCCGCTTTCGTCAGAGCACTTCAGCGAGACAGGCAGAGACACAAAGGCACAGAAAGAGTATCCGCAAAAGGTTCGCAAAGCGAAAGTCTACTTCTCACTGGAAGTGCACTTCATTTTAGCTCGCTAGGAGGTAGGGGAGCAGATTCACGCAGAAGATGCAGATTTCAAAGGCAATGATTTTCGTTTTAAAACAAAGAAACCGTATTTCAGGATATTTCTTAAACTGAAATCTGTGTAAATAGATGTTAATCTGCGGATAAATTCTTCTGTCTCTTCTGTGCCTTCGTGTCTCTGTGTGAGGTTGTCTTTACGATGTTTTTGTAGGGATACGGCCTAAAAAGGTCAGCTCGGAGATTGCGCTTTTATCGAGCTGGCCGAGACCGTTTTCGATCATGCGGTCGTATTGAGCTTTTGTGGCGGCTGCTAAAGGGAGCTTCAGTCCAATGTCTTGAGCGAGCTTCAATGCGATTCCACTATCTTTCGCCGCATGAGCAGCGGAAAAATAACAGAGGTGATCGCGATGGATCATATCTTCGCCATCAGTGGCAAGGACGCGGCTATTGGCTCCCGTTTGTGAAAAAACTTCCATGACTAATTTCAAATCCATTCCCATTGCCGACGCGAGTCCGAGCCCTTCGGCAAGACCTGCGGTATTAATATTCATGACCATGTTCACCAAAGCTTTTAGTTTGGCGGCATCGCCCGTCGGGCCGATATAGCGAAGTTGTTTTCCGTTATCTGAGAGAGGACTGAGCAGGGGTTCGACTCGATCGAAAACTTCTTTTTTGCCGCCGCACATCAAATAAAGAGTTCCTTGGAGCGCTTGGGAGATACTCGAGGCCATGCAAACTTCCAATGAGGAGGCACCATTTTTTTCGCAGCGTTGTTCGATCTCTAAATGAATATCCGGAGAGACGGTAGCACAGTTTAAGAAAACTTTTCCTTGGGAGCCAATGAGAAGAGAATCTCCTGATTCTGAAAAAAGATCAATCTGGGCTTTATCATCCGTCACCACGGTAAAGATCACTTCGGCCGATGCCGTGGTCTCTTCTAAGGTCGAACAGACCTTCGATCCGATTTCTTTCGCCAAGGATTCCGCTCCCGTACGATAAATATCAAAAATAGCGGTGATCGGATAACCGAGAGAGTGAAGACGACGAGCCATCGGCGCGCCCATTCGTCCGACTCCGACAAAAGCGATTGTTTTTTTCATAAAGATTAAAAAGTGAAGAAGGGATTGTGGATTTTTGATTCTGCCACTGTCGTCAAAGGGCCATGTCCCGAAGCGATGACGGTTTCTGGAGGAAGAGAGAGAATTTCGTCGCGTGTGGTTCGAAGGGCATCGGGCCAGGAGACCATTCCTCCTCCCATGCTTCCTGCAAAGAGGGCATCGCCCACGATGGCGAGAGGGCGAGGGAGGCCTTGGATGACATAAGTAATTCCTCCCACGGCATGGCCCCAGGTCAGTCGAGTTTCAAACGTGAGGGAACCGAGTTGAAAAGATTTGCCTGCCGTGAACGATTCAGTTCCTTCGAGCGTCGGCTCTCGGTCTCCAACGTAACTTGGGGCGCCTGTTTTTTCAGAAAGTCGGTCGAGTTCAAAAATATGATCGCCGTGTGTATGTGTAATAAAAATGGATTGAATTTTGAGGCCTCGATCTTTTGAAAATTGAAGCATCTCGGTCACATCCATTCCTGTATCAAAGGCAGCTGCTTGACTTGTTTTTTCATCCCAAACGAGATAGGAGTTGACCGTCATCTCCTCAAACGGAGTTGTAAACATTTTAAATGAAGAAATTTCAATTGGAGCAGGGATCCATTTTTTTAAAGCACATTCGATCAAAGCTTGAGGATTCAGACGAAGAACGGGAGCCAGTTTTTCAAGGGAAGGGGAATCGATATGACCCTCACGCAACTGCTGGAGTTGTGTCGGTGTAAGTCCCGATTGCAATAGGAGATCCGGATCTGAGATTTTGTATCCCCGTTGGGCCTTACCTAAAATGTCTAAAAAAGTATCTTCGAGCGGGAGCATGAGGCAATACCTTAGAGCGTTTTATAAAAATGCAAGGGAGGCTTTTTCGCTTGAGGAGATCTTGAAGAGTTTTAACTCATTTCGTACATTCGAATTTATCAGGAACGAGTCTCCGATAAAGTTCACATGAGCGTAAATTTAAACGAAATACAGTATTTGCATCGATAACAGGATAGGGAGGATTATGAAATTTAAATGAGGAAGCCTCTTCGACTTATCTGAGTTTAAAGATGGATAAAAGGAAAAGAACCTCTGAAATTTTATCCTCTTCATCCGATATCGATGCTAAGTTTTCTTCCATCTTCGACCCTCCTCAGCGTTTTCGCTCTTTGTGTTTGCTTTGTGTTGGTTCTTAAGTTAACGCCGATGTGACAGATGGTGGGATCCCGATGATTTCATTCCCTAGGTTAAAGATAAAATCGGATTCCTAACACGAGATTTTGGTTTATAGCTGTACGATTATGTATGAAGTGGTGACTTTGACCTCTTGGGACCTCCCAGAGCTCGCTCCGTATCGAACGATGCGTCGACCGATGGAGCACCGACTTCAAGGGATCTTTATCGCTGAAGGAGAAAAAGTCGTTCGACGCATGCTCGAGAGTTCGGTGGAAGTGGTCTCTTTAATTCTTCCTCCGAAGTGGTTAGAGATTTACAAACCTCTTCTTGAAAAAAGACCGGAGAGCGTGCGGGTTTATCAGGGAGAAAAAGCGGTCTTGGAACAGCTGAGTGGATTTACATTTTATCAAGGCGTGATCGGAGTGGGACGCATTCCCGTACTTCCTCCTTTAGAAAAGATTTTAGAGAAAGAACAGATCCCTGATCTGTGGATCGCCACGGATCAAGTCACGAGCGGAGGAAATATCGGAGGAATCTGTCGCAATGCGGCAGCACTCGGCGCTCAAGCGATTTTGATTGGAGAGACTTCCTGTACTCCGTTTATTCGCTGGGCTGTTCATGGTTCGATGGGCGAACTTTTCAAACTTCAAATCGTCGAACCTCCCTCACTCAAAGAGGCCCTCGTCGCCCTAAAATGTCGGGGGATTCGTTGTATTGCGGCCCATCCGCATGCCGAAGGAAAAACACTTCCTCAATGTAATTTAAAATCTCCGATCTGTTTTGTTTTTGGAAGTGAAGGAACCGGAATTTCGCCGGAGATTTTAGCCGAATGTGATGAGGCGATAGCCATCCCGATGTCTTTTGGTGCGGACTCTCTCAATATCGCGAGTTGCGTCGGAATCTTCCTTTACGAAGCGCAGCGCCAGCGGGGAAAGATGTAAGGCAGTCTTACACATCCTCCTTCGCCAAGGCTCCGGCGGGACAAGAAGACACAAAGGCACTGATTTTATCCGCAGATTTGCACCGAAGAACACAGATTAAAATTCATTTTGGTTCTCTAAAAACCTTAAAAGATTGTCTTTAAACTACAAAACTGTTTTTAAAATCTGCGTTCTTCTGTGTCAATTTGCTCCCCTACCTCCCAGCGAGCTAAAATGAAGTGCACTTCCAGTGAGAAGTAGACTTTCGCTTTGCGAACCTTTTGCGGATACTCTTTCTGTGTCTTTGTAACTCTGCCTGTCTCGCTGAAGTGCTCTGACGAAAGCGGATGTGAGACTGCCTTTATATTTCTAACCGTGGGGTCCAGCGACACTCCCATTGTTGATCGGCGAAGATTAAAACTTCGACGGCATCGAAGCGGAAGGTCGGACTTTGAAGATCGAGGGAGTGGAGATAAACCCGTGCGGCTCGGCGGAGTCGTTTGCGTTTTTTCCAATCGATCGCAAAGATCGGATGGGCCGTCGAATCCGCGTCCCGTGTTTTGACTTCGACGAAAACGAGGGTCTCTTGATCGACCGCCACCCAATCGATTTCGCCGCAAGGCATGCGGACATTTTGAAGAAGTAGACGAAATTTCTTTTTTCGGAGAAATTGACCCGCACGCCACTCTCCCCACCGTCCACGCTCTTGAGATTCTATTGGAATAGAACGTCGGACAATCCTCCATTGGAGAAGATCTAAGAGGTGATGATATTTTTTATGAAGCCATTCCTTCCACGTCATGGAAAGGAAGTGGGAGATGGAGGGAGAGTCGACAAGAGTAATAAATCAAAATTTATTACGAGCGTCTCTCGTGAGGATTTATTTCCCGATTTGAGCGGGAGGGACGAGATTCTTCGAGTCCAGCATGGGGCAATATTCAAGATGAAGAGAATCATCTTCAGAGAAGGATGATTTTGGAATTTTCAGAAAAGAGTGAAAAGCAGATGCCAGAAATGATTGTTCTCTTTTTCTTTCCGTTAAGATTCTTCGGATCTCCAAAATGCTGGACTCGAAGAATCTCGTCCCTCCCGTTTTTCTAAAAGGAAAGGATTTATATCCAATCTCCTCTCTAAGATACAGGGTCAATCGGAGTAATTTCTCTTTGCAGATTGGCAGCCGCGGCGAGGAGAGGAATAGCAAGAGCAACGCCGATTCCTTCGCCGACGGCGAGTTTTAAGTCGAGGAGAGGTTCCACTCCTAACATTTGAAGAATGAGATGATGTCCTCGATCGGGGGCCAGATGACTGAAGAAACAAAAATCGCGGCAAGTCGGATCATGCGCAAACGCGGCCACTGCGGATGCCGTGGAGACAATCCCATCAATGACCATTGGCATATGGTGGTGTTTGGCTTCCAGAATGGCTCCCGTCATGGCGGCAATCTCAAAGCCGCCGACGCAACGAAGCCAATCAATGGGGGAATGAATATTAGATTGATGAAGGGTCAATGCACGATGAACGATATGAATTTTTCGATTCAGCGTTTCATCGCTTAATCCCGCCCCTCGTCCGACCACGGAAACCGGGTTGAGTTGTAGCAAGGCACAACAAATGGCCGAGGAAGCCGTTGTGCCTCCTACGCCTAATTCGCCCAGACCGATGACCTTGATTCCTTCTCGTGCAGCCCGACGAACCTGTTCACGTCCCAGTTCCAGAGCCGTTTCAAGTTCTTCCGCTAACATGGCGGGTTCTTTGAGAAAATTTCGAGTTCCTCGTCGAATTGGTTTCCAAATAAAATCGGGACGGGGAATAAATCCTTCCGGCCAATGGGAATCGACGCCGGTATCAATGACTTGAAGATCGATGTTTTGATTTTTACAAAGAACACTAATCGCGGATCCTCCGCGAAGGAGATGTAAAACTTCTTGTGCCATGCTTCCTGGGGGAAGAGAGCTCACTCCCTCTTGAGAGATCCCATGAGTTCCTGCGAAAATTAAGATGCGTTCCGGATGAGTGGAAATCTCCAGACTTTGTTGAATAAAAGAGAGCCGAGTCGCGAGTTCTTCGAGGCGACCTAATGAACCAAGGCCCACGGTCTTTCGACTCCATGCTTCCTTGATTTGGTTTCCTGTGATCTCCATCTCAAAATTTAGACCTAAACGAGAAGGAAATCCAAATGAAAAAGAGTGTTTCGCACAACGGCACGACGACGCGACGGGAAAACACGGGTAATTTTTTAATAAAAAACGAAATAAAAGTACGGAACGATAAATTTTTGTATTTAAAAAAATCTCTCTTTATTCCTCTTAGAAAATAGATTCCTATTTTCCGTCGCGTCGTTGTGCCTGTTACGGAACCCCTGCTCACCCCCGTTCCTAATTGCCTACCCACGGCTCTCCAGTGTGCTTCCCTTTTTTAATTTTCGCTTTGCGATGGGAGTGTTCGAAACTCTCTTCCTCCCCAATAAAAAACCACCGTGGACCGAGGTCCACGATGGTTTTCAAATTTCGATCAGATCGAGAATTACGCGCGGCTGAGGTATTTACCGTCTGCAGTACCAATCTTGATCAATTCCCCTTCTTTGATGAAGAGAGGGACTTGAACTTGGAGACCGGTTTCGACTGTACACGCTTTATAAACATTGTTCGCGGAATCGCCCTTCACACCTTCAGCGGCTTCCGTGACTTTGAGAACCACGGAGGAAGGAGGTTCGATCGAAGCAATTTTTTCGTCTGCGGTGACGATTTGGACGGGAAGATTTTCGATGAGATAATCTTTAATGTCAGCGACAAGTTCTTCATTGACCGTAATCGTTTCGAAAGTGTTCGGCTCGATGAAATTGTATCCGTTATTATCTTTATAGCTGTATTCGTACTTGGTGCGATTGACAGGAACGACTTCGAGTGCGTCGTTAGAACCGAAACGTTGGACGAGAGATTTTCCGGAGCGGATTCCGCGCAGAGTCATTTGGACGAAAGCGCGAAGATTTCCAGGGGTCCGGTGTTGGGTTTCCAAAACCATCATGATATCTCCATTAAAACGGATCGCTTGACCCTTACCGATTTCATTTGCGTTAGGCATATTTATTCTTTCTCTTTTTTATGACGTTACATCAATTTCTGTTTGGCGAGATCCTGGGCATCGATCATGCCGACGGGGCGATTCAGAGAATCCACCACCACGAGATCATCAATCCGATGTTTCTGAAAAATATTAAGTACTTCCACGGCGAGATTGTCAATACGGACCGTGATCGGCTTCGGTGTCATGACATCCTTCAATTTTAAGGTCCCGACCTTCGGATCGGCCTGATAACCCCGGACAAAGTCCCCATGAGTGTAGATTCCGGCGAGTTTCTTTTTGCTGTTAACAACAATGACAGCGCCTGCTCGTTTTAAATTCCACCAACGGAGAGCATCGTTGACCGAATCTTTTTCCGAAAGAAGAGGCACTTGGTCCAAAGGGCGCATTACTTCTTCGACGCGGAGAAGAAGATGTTTGCCGAGGTTTCCGGCAGGATGATAGCGGGCAAAGTCTTCTTTGCGAAACCCACGGGCTTCGAGGAGCACCATGGCGAGGGCATCGCCAAGAGCCATCATGGCAGTGGTGCTGGAGGTCGGGGCTAAATTGAGGGGACAAGCTTCCCGGCGGACTTTAACGTTCAGATGGATATCGGCATTCATCGCCAATGTCGACTTTGGATTCCCCGTCATGGCAATGATTCCTGCCGATTGGCGTTTGATGGCGGAGAGAACGCGGAGGATTTCTTCGGTCTGTCCGCTATAACTGAGAATGAGGCAGAGATCGCCTTCACTGACGACCCCGAGATCGCCATGAGCGGCATTGACCGAGTCTAAAACCACGGCGGGAGTTCCGGTACTACTGAGAGTGGCGGCGATTTTTTCACCAATATGCCCGGATTTGCCAACCCCCATCACGACGATTTTGCGTCCGGCTTGAGTCGTCTTAAGGAGAAGCTCAATCGCTGCTGAAAAACGAAGATCGAGATTTTTTCTCAAATCACGAAGAGCCTGGATCTCCAGTTGGATCACTTGCTTCGCTTTTTGAATCGAGTCCATCCGAAGTTTTTAGCGGGAAATTCCGGGAAGAAAACTAAAAAGGAGGCTAGAAAACTACGGGTAAGGGGAAATCGAAAAATCATCATACGTCAAAGAAGCAGTGGTTTTGGCGGTCGGAGTGAGCCGACAATGAACGAGAAATGCATTTTTAAGCCACTCTTCATCTAAAGAATTCGCAACCTGAGGCTGAGTTTGAGGGTTTACAGTGCAAGATAAGGTAAATGAATATTTCTTCAAAATCTTATCATGGTCTTGAGACGAACTCGAAATCGATATGTTACCGGCAAGAATCTCTTCGGTTTTTGGGTTATAAAGAGCGTATAAAACATCAATGCCGGGGAGTTCTAATGAGTTTTTTTCGGGGTGAGGGCTAAAAGCGAGTTGAGTTCTTTGAGATTCAATCTTAATACGATACCCTCCTTCCACGAGGTTGTACGATAGAATGGTATCGATGTTTGCATCAGATTGAATTGTATTTTCATTTGAAATGAGAGTGCGTCCGACTTCTTTGATAAAATACTGAGTAAAATCAAATACGCCTAAATACTGGAGATGCTTTTTCCTTTTAATAAGAGGATATTCCTCTTCTGAAAATCGAAGAATAGAAATTCTTTTATAATACTCACGATGGAGGTCTCCATTAAAATCAAGAAGTTTAGATTTGGGATAAAGAATTTCAAAAATGTTTTTTTGATCCAGAGGATTTATAAATGGATTTATGTTTTTTGTAACATCAGAATGAATGTTTTTTCCCTCTTCTAAAATTGAGGCTTGAGCATTTTTTGAAATCCAAATAGAACTTTTGTCTTGTTGAGTTTTATCGATTATTGATGAAACAGTTTTATATACTTTTCCATTGTCTGATCCTTCTCCGATTTGAGTGAATTTTGGTAAATTTAAAAAATGGAGTTCGACCGCTTGCTCTTGAGGGGAAATAAAAGGGATATGAGAGGGTTCTTTTAGAAATTCTTTATTCCAAGTAAAAGGGAGAAGAATTGTGATGAGCCAAGTCACTCCTAAAATAATCCAATTCGATTTGGTTTTTTGATAACGATATTGTCGATAGATGACGAAAGATCCAAAAAGAATAATCAAGAACATGGAGAGAAAATGATGGCATCTCTGAAGGTATTCTGCCTCCAACCACATTGTTTTTGAGTAAAGCGGGGAACGAGGGATGATTATAAAAATAGCATAGCTTGCAAACTCATAGCCCGCAAAGAGCATCACAAAGCTTTTAAAGCGAGAGGTTAACGTGGCTAAAGCCGTGATCCCTAGGGCGCACCAGGATTGCTTTATAAAAAGCTCTAGAGTCGCATCGATAAGATCTTCCGAAGATGCTCCCTTGTACTTAAAAAGAATCACTTCCACGATCACGGGTAAAATAATAAAATAGAAAACGATCATGGATATTTTACTGATCAAAAGTGTTTTACGCAAAATCGGGCGAGTGAGCCAATAGCCGCGACTCCCTACAAGAGGCTCCTCAAGAACCAGAAGGGAGATGATAAGGGCCATGAATGCTGTTTGAATGAACGGGGTGACAAATTGGATTTGATATAAGCCTTGTTCGACGTCAGATGAAGAAAACTCAATTAAACAGGCAGGAGTTAATAAAACGCACCAGAGGAGTAAAAGCCATTTTAAATGGCCATGATCTTTTTTCAATAAATTGTAAATAGTATTCATTTGAGAACTCCTTTTTTGGAATAGGGTTGTCGAAAGGTTTTAGATAGTTCTACAAAGATTTCGCGGAGGTTGAGGGTTTCAGCTTGGATATGAGCGGGATTTTGAAAGTAATTTCTATAAAGATTATCGCTTGCTTCAGATTGATAATTAAGGTCAAAAAAACGACTAACCCCTCCTTGACGCTGATAGTGAATCCAATGAGCGGGAGGTGAAACCTCTGCGATATTTTCTGTATGTGTGATTGTGATATTGCGAACGCGATTTTGAAGGGACTCAATTTCTTCGGAGACTTCCAGTTTTCCTTTATTTAAAATCCCGACGTGATCTGATAATCGTTCGACTT
Organism: Verrucomicrobiota bacterium; assembly: GCA_040388725.1. Taxonomy (GTDB): domain Bacteria; phylum Verrucomicrobiota; class Verrucomicrobiia; order Methylacidiphilales; family CAMAQI01; genus CAMAQI01. The sequence goes on along the minus strand of JAZKBH010000140.1, from coordinate 3,892 downwards.
CATCTAGATCATGAGATGTGATAAGAACGGACCAGCCCTCCTGAGAATTGAGCTCCAAAATTCCTTGGATCAACTCATCGCGCGTGAGAGGATCGAGACCGCTGAAGGGCTCATCTAATACAATTAATTGAGGACGATACGCCAATGAGGTTAGAAGTTGGGCTTTCATCTGCATTCCTCGTGACAGATGTTTAAATTTTAAATCGAGAGGAAGTTCAAAGCGGCCAATAAGCGCTTCTTCGAAGCTTGTATCCCAGGTGGAATACATAGGACGAAAGTAATCGATGAGTTCTTGGAGTGTCATCCATTCAGGAAGACGGAGATTTTCCGACACGTACCCGATTTTCTGAAATTCTCTTTCGGTGAGATTCGTCGAATCAATTCCCAACACTTTGGCTATGCCCGAGGTCGGTTGTTGAATGTTCATTAACATTTGAATCGTGGTTGTTTTTCCAGCGCCATTCGGTCCGAGAAGCGCATAGATTTCTCCTTCCGGGACTTGAAATGAAACGTCATGGACGGCTTCGGTTTTTCCAAAGCGACGGGCAAGTTGATGCGTTTCGATGAGATTCATTCTTTTTTCTCCATTTGATTCCACGTTTTTCTTAAAATTTCTTCGATCACTTCGAGGGGGAGTTGAAGGCGCTTGGCTTCGATGACTAAATTTTCAACCGGTTCTTGAAGCAACTCCTGACGTTTTTTTGCAGAAGAGGGCTCAATATTCGCGATGACACTTCCAATGGCAGGAGTCACCACAAGAATTCCTTCTTGGACTAAAGCTTGAACCACTTTGTGAGCCGTATTGGGATTGATTTTTAATTCCAAACTCAGCTGACGGACTGAAGGAAACTTCTCGCCCGCTTTCAGCTGACCGATGGCAATTGCTTTTTTAATCCCGGCAATGATCTGCTCGGAGAGGGGGGCTCCCCCTTTGAATTGAATCGAAAATGGAATCATCTGTACTAACGTAATAGTACAGATAGTACAGTTGGTCAAGAAATTATTTAAAAAATGAGAGCACTAAAAAATTTGGACAAAAAAAACCCGCACTTTTAAGGGTGCGGGTTTGTTAAAGTTATCGATGTTGTGGGGGAGTAATCCGAGGGGGATCGATTCTTCGGACGATGCGAGCTTTGCTCATATCATACGGAGAGATTTCGATCTTTACCTTATCACCCGTAGTCATACGAATGAAGCGTTTGCGCATTTTCCCTGAAGGATGTGCCAGAAGTTCATGTCCGTTTGAAAGGACTACTTTGAACATCGTTCCAGGAAGAACGGAGCGAACAGTTGCCTCGGTTTCGATGGCTTGTTCCGAGGACATACTATCGGTTTTTCCCGAAAGAATTAATAACGGCTCTTACGGAAAGAGTCACGACGTCCACCGCCGCCACCTTGACCGCCACCGCCGCCACCACCACCAAATCCACCACCGGAACGACCACCCTCTTCTTTAGGACGGGCTTCGTTTACAACGATGTTACGACCGTCGACATCAGATCCGTCGAGGTTGTTGATTGCGTTTGTCGCGCCTTGATCATCACCAATGGTGACGAATGCAAAGCCACGAGGGCGACCGGACATTTTGTCCATAGGAAGATGGATATCTGTGACTTCGCCGTATTGAGCGAAGAGACTGCGAAGTTGTGCTTCGTCTGTATCGTAGTTTAAATTGCCGACGTATAATTTTTTGCTCATGGGAGCCTTTCGTTAATTTGATATTGGAGTCATTAAGACCTCTTCCCCCGATCAATGGGCTAGAGGACCTCCGTTGTTTATTTGGAGAATAAGGCCTGTCACAAGACGAGCTCTATTCTCTTACTAAACTTCCACCGCAGTCCGATTGATCTTGAAGGGACTTTTTTAGACCGAAACCATCGAGAAAAAACTCAACGAAAAACATTCCAAAAGCTCTGAAAGTTCCTTGACAGTACCCGACGACCTTCAGATAAGCAAGGGAAATCTTTAAGTCCCCTTGAAGTAAAGCCCAATCAATACAATTTTCACACGGAGGAAGCGAAGGGAACGGAGTTAAGAAAGTATATTTGCTTTTCTGAATCTAAAATCAATCCAGCCTCCGTTCTCTCCGTTTCCTCCGTGTGAAAGCTATTTTAGAGCCATTTTCTGTTTGTTTTGAGTCAATTGGAGTGGCACAGGCCCTGTGCCATCAGGGAGATGGGGAAGGCAGACGGCGTCAGCCCCTCCAATCTTTTGGCTGCAGTTCTAATGAAACATTCTAAATGGTTTTACTCGGCTTTGACAGGAACCTCTTTTTAGGCTCAGCTTATCTTCTCAAATGAATTATATTTTTGATTTCTTTCACTGGCTTTTGATCTGCGTCGAAGTGGTCTTGTTGTTTAACTTGATGATCGTCGTGCACGAGATCGGTCACTATCTGGCGGCGCGTTGGCGCGGGCTTGTCGTGGAAAAATTTGGAATCTGGTTTGGGAATCCGATCTGGAAAAAGACGATCAATGGCGTGGAATACAGTTTGGGATCGATTCCGGCCGGTGGCTTTGTTGCCCTTCCTCAAATGGCGCCGATGGAGGCGATGGAAGGGGATTCCAAGTTGGATCGTAGTAAGCTTCCTCCAATTTCCACCACGGATAAAATCATCGTCGCATTTGCGGGACCTCTTTTTAGCATCAGTCTCGCTTTCTTTTTTGCCTTTATCGTTTGGGGCGTCGGACGTCCCGTTTCTGAAGGAGAAGGGTCGACCAAGATCGGTTATGTCGTACCGGATTCTCCTGCGCAACGCGCGGGACTTCTCGCCGGAGATCAAATCCTTTCGATCGAAGGTCACCCCGTCCACAGTTTCTCAAAAGGATCCGAAAGTATCACATGGAGAATTGTCAGTAGTGAAAGCGAACTGATTCCGATCGTCGTCGAGCGTGGAGGTCAGACAGTGACCGTTCAGGTCAAGCCTGAGATTGAGCAAGGTCGACTCTGGGAACGCAAAGGGTTGCGCCAGATCAAGATTGCACCGATTGAAACCGCACGCGTCGGAAAGGTCATGAAAAATAGTCCTGCCGATTTAGCGGGAATTCAGGCCGGTGATATTTTCACGAAATTGAATGGTGAAGCTCTCTATTCCTCAGTCCCTATTTTTCAGACCATCAAAGATCATCCGGAGAGTCCCTTGGCACTCACGGTTTCACGTCAGGGATCTGAATTAGAGAAAACGATTTTACCCGTTAAACCGATTGGGATGGATCGTGCGATGCTCGGAGTCGAGTGGGATCCAGTGACGACGATTGATCACCAGACCCCCTGGTTCCAGGTGCGAGCGAGTCTCGATACGATGGTCAATATGTTCGGAGCATTGCTCTCCCGTAAGTCGGATATCGGATTGCAGCATATGAGTGGTCCAGTCGGAATCATGCGTCTTTATTATCTTCTCTTCCAATCTGAACATGGATGGAAATATGCGCTTTGGTTTAGCGTGGTATTAAATGTGAACTTGGGCGTGATGAATATGCTGCCGATGCCTGTGTTGGATGGAGGTCATATCACAATTGCGTTGCTCG
>JAZKBH010000140.1:0-239 GCA_040388725.1 Verrucomicrobiota bacterium | reverse complement strand
GGCTGTGCGATCGTTTTAATTTCGTTCATGCTTTATGTGTCGTTCTTCGACGTGCAGGATTTAAAGCCCGGCGCATCGAAGTCAAAGGAGCCGACGAAGATTGAATTCGCTCCTCCGCAGTAAATTACAGGGGTTTACCGCCAAGGCGCCAAGTTCGCCAAGGAAAAGACAATTAGGGTTAAATTCAAAAGATCAAATGCATTTGGTTTTTAAAACAAAGAAAACTGTCTTTTCCTTGG
>JAZKBH010000139.1:1043-26908 GCA_040388725.1 Verrucomicrobiota bacterium | reverse complement strand
TGTTTTGACGTCTTAGGGGGAGGATTTAAACTTTTCGGCAACTCATGAAGATTTATTTGATCGATGACGATCCGGATGTGGCAATTATTACGCGGGAAATGCTCTCCGATATTCGTGGGAGTAGTCAGTTTGAGTTGGAAACGTATGAAGATTTTGCTTCGGGATGGAAGGCGCTTGAAGATGAAACGCCGGATGTATTATTTTTGGATTTAGGGTTGCCGGATAATGTGGGGTTGGAAAAGGTGAAGACCATCCATGAGAAATTCCCTGCCTTGCCCATCATCGTTTTAACGAGTGCCTTGGATGAAGAGCTTGGGGCGGCTTCCTTGCAATCCGGGGCTCAGGATTATTTGGTCAAAGGAAAAGTTGATGGACGTGGATTATGGAGGGCGATCGAGTTTTCCGTTCAACGTCAATCGCTCCGAGATCAGTTGCAGAAATCCGAGAGAAGAGTTCAAGAGACCCAGCGTTTGGAAAGTTTGGGAGTCCTCGCAGGAGGAATTGCACACGATTTCAACAATATTCTGACGGCCATTTTGGGAAATGCGAATCTCGCCCGTCAGGAGCTGGCGCAAGAAAATATCGCTCAAGAATATTTGTCGAGTATTGAAAACTCCGCTCTTCGTGCGGCCGATATTTGTCGTCAGATGCTCGACTATTCAGGGAAGGGGCGATTTGAAGTTCAATCTCTCGATTTATCGAAAGTCGTGGAAGAGACAGGACGTTTACTCGCGATTTCGATTCATAAAAAAGTCGATCTTCAATTTAATTTACTTTCTCACCTTCCCTTGATTTCGGGAGATCCTCTTCAGATTCGACAGGTGATATTAAATCTGACCGCGAATGCTTCCGAAGCGATTGCAGGTGAGGGGCTGATCAAAATTTCTACGGGAATGATCGATTCTCGAGAAATTAATTTGGCTTCAGTTTTTTCTCCTCTTCCGTTGAAACCCGGACGTTATGTTTATCTCGAAGTGCAGGATAATGGCTCCGGGATTGATTTGAAAAGCTTACAGCGCATTTTTGAGCCCTTTTTTACAACCAAATTTGCAGGTCGGGGATTAGGTCTTCCTGTAGTTCTGGGGATTGCTCGCGGAAATCAAGGAGGGATTACGATTCAAAGTGTTCCGGGGGACGGAACGACCGTTCGATTTTATCTTCCTCTGAGTTCTTCTACAGCTGAAGGGACGGCGAAATTAACGCCTGGAAATAAGAATCAAAAATTTTCGGGAAAGATTTTAGTCGTCGATGATGAAGAACCCGTTCGAAAGGTCGCGGTTAAAATTTTTCAATCGATCGGCTTTGAGGTGACTCAAGCGGTCGATGGTCAAGATGCGCTCGATATCCTCGGCCAAAATTCAGATTACGTTCTCGTTCTCCTCGATATGACCATGCCACGCGTGGATGGCGTGGAGGCCTTATATGAAATTCGCAAGCTCTATCCTTCGATCAAGGTCTTGTTTACGAGTGGATTTAGTGAGCGTGATTTGAGTCGACGTTTTCAACAGGTCTCCCCGGATGGATTTGTTCCCAAACCTTTTCGCGCCGAATTGTTGGTGGAGAAAATCAGAGCTATTTTGTCGGTTGAAAATCATTCATGATTGCTCTTCAAGGATTATTGCGTGGCGTGTTAAGACAAAAGCGAGGGGTGATCTCTCTTTCTTTGCTGGGAATTTTTTATGCAGCCGCATTTTTAGCGCCATGGATTACTCCTTATGAGGTGACCGATCAGGATTTAAAGAGAACCTACCATCCTCCGACTCGAATTTTTTGGAAAGAGGGAACGCTTCAGGTTCAAGTTTATCATCTCGTGGATCGTTCCGCGGCTCAATATGAACCGTTGGCGGGAACATCGATTCCGATTCAATGGTTTCAAAAAGTCGAATCGGGAAGAACGTTTTTAGGAATTCCGGTTCAACGGAGGCTTTTTACCGTCGCATCAGGGCAGAGGGTTTATTTGATGGGGAGTGATAGTGTGGGAAGAGATGTTTTTTCGAGACTTATTTATGGAGCGAGAATTTCCCTCTGTATTGGAGTCGTGGGAGTTTTTCTTTCCATTGTTCCTGGCTATTGGATCGGCTCTTTTTCAGGTTATTTAGGAGGGAAAATCGATCATGCTTTGATGCGTATTTGTGAAATGTTGATGGTAATTCCGGGGCTGTATTTGCTTCTGGCTTTGCGTTCGGCTTTGGGAGGACGATTTCCATCGGATCAGATGTTTCTTCTGATAGTTTGTATTATGAGTCTGATCGGTTGGTCGGCTTACGCCCGAGTTTTCCGGGGGTTGGCACTCTCGATTCGTGAGCGTCCCTTTGTTTTAGCGGCTCGAGGTCTCGGGCAGTCGACGTGGAAGATCGTACGGATTCACTTTTTTCCGAACATGATGAGTTATGCGATTGTGGCGGCGACGATGGGAATTCCGGGATTTATTTTAGGCGAGGCGGCCTTGAGTTTTCTGGGGGTCGGAATCCAGGAGCCTCAATCGTCGTGGGGGCTAATGCTCAGCCAAGCTCAGGATATGAAAGTTTTTATGTTGAATTTGTGGTGGCTATTAACACCGGGTCTTGCCATTTTTGTCGTTGTGATTCTTTTTAATATTCTTGGAGATATCCTACGCGATTTGGTTGACCCCAAGTTTCGCATGACCGGAGGAGACATTTCATGAACCCCCTTTTAAAAGTAGATGATTTGACGATTGATTTTGATCGTGAGGATGGATCGACCTTCCGCGCCGTCGACCATGTTTCTTTTGATATTTTTGACGGTCAAACTTTGGCGGTGGTAGGAGAGAGCGGAAGTGGAAAAAGTGTCTCCGCTTTAGCACTTGCTCGACTTTTGCCTCAACCTCCTGCGCGCTATGTCAGCGGGAAAATTTCTTTGGAAGGGATTCAAATTTTGACTGCCTCTCCGACCGAGTTGCGCCGTATCCGGGGAAAGAAAATTGCTTATGTTTTTCAGGAACCGTCATCGTCCTTAAATCCGGTCATGCGGATTGGCGATCAGATTGCAGAAATGATCCAACTTCATCGCCCCGAAGTTCGCGATGTTCAAAAAGAAGTGATCTCCTTTTTGGGCGCAGTCGGAATCTCCAATCCCGAGCAACGCGCACGGGCCTATCCTCATGAGTTTAGCGGGGGAATGCAGCAGCGGGCGATGATTGCCATGGCCCTTTCCTGTCATCCGAAACTCTTGATTGCGGATGAACCGACGACAGCGCTCGATGTGACGATTCAGGCTCAGATTCTCGATCTTCTTCGCGAAATGCGTGAGAAATTTGGGATGTCGATTCTCCTAATCACGCATAATTTTGGAATCGTGAAAGGATTTGCGGACGCGGTTTCGGTGATGTATCACGGAAAAATTGTCGAGGCAGGATCGACGGAGACTATTTTAGCTCAACCGCAGCATCCTTATACAAAAGCGTTGTTGGAATGTGTTCCTCGTCTTGGACAAAAACAACATCGTTTGACGACGATTGACTTAACCCATTTAGAAAAGGCAAACCGATGAGCGATCTCCTTTTAGATGTCAAAAGTTTGGAAGTGAGTTATCCCATTTATGGGGGAGTTTTACGACATGTCGTCGATCAGTTTCATGCAGTGAAAAAAGCGACCTTTCAGGTTTTTAAAGGAAGTACGGTGGGATTAGTCGGTGAAAGTGGAAGTGGAAAGTCGACGTTGGGGCGTGCATTGATCCAATTAACCAAAGCCACAGGGGGCGAGGCGCTTTATCAGGGCGTCGATCTTCTTTCGCTTCCTCAAAAAGATTTTTTTCCTTATCGCAAAAAAATTCAGATGATTTTTCAGGATCCCTTTAATTCATTAAATCCTCGTTTGAATGTTTTTTCGATCATTGGAGAGGCCTTGGAGATTCATTTTCCATTGATGACTCCGAGTCAACGTCGCGAACGGGTTGCACAGCTTTTAAAACAAGTCGGATTACAAGCGGATCATTTGGATCGGTTTCCTCATGAATTTAGCGGGGGTCAACGTCAACGGATCGGAATTGCAAGGGCATTGGCTGTGGAACCCGAGTTTATTATTTGTGATGAGCCCGTGAGCGCATTGGATGTTTCGGTTCAGGCTCAAATTGTAAACCTGCTCCAGGATTTGCAAGACCAGTTAGGATTGACTTATCTTTTCATCGCCCATGATTTAGCGGTGGTGGAGCACATGAGCGACTATGTCTTGGTGATGAATAAGGGAGAGATTGTAGAGCAAGGAACTCCCGAAGAGATTTATCTCAATCCGAAGCAGGATTATACCCAGAAATTACTCTCTGCGATTCCGAAGCTTTAACCATTTAATCTAAAATGGAGGGACGAGCGATGCGAGTCCTGGACTTTGCAACATCAAGACTAGCATCGCTCGTCCCTCCAGACCGATTTTTTTATTTTTGCTTCCGTTTTAAGAATAATTTTCCGATGACAGGTGATATTTTTGTGCCAAAATGAATGTCGCATGAAAAAATCCCTTCTCGTTTTGCTCGCGGTTCCTTTTTTATGGTTAGGATGTTCGTCCGGTCCTTATTTGCCGGAATCGGATCCTCAATCTCATGAGGCCGTCGGAAGAAGGATTGTGTTGCTCGATGAAGATTTGGAAGACGCGATTGCGGTTGATCGTCATCCTGTTGTGCAACGAAATGGGAAAAATCTTTTAGTGGTTCAGGTCGCTCTCCGAAATCAGACCTCCAAAACGCTTCAAATCCAAGTGCAAACTCTTTTCAAAGATTCGAAAGGAATGGTTCTCTATAGCGAGGTCGGGAACGAGGCGGCTTGGCAATCGATGGTTTTGAGTGCCAATGAAACACAATCGATTACACAGACCTCGTTAACACCTCAAGCGACTCAGTATACCATGCGAGTTCGATTGATGCACCGTCCCCAGCCTTAATGCAGCGGGCTCAATCCTTAAAGGCATTGCTCTTCAAGAGATTTTACCGCGCGACGATTTAAATTTTTATGGAATCTTCTGCGGTGCCACAACCTCTTCTGAGTGCGATTCTCATTGTCAAAAACGAGGAGAAACGTTTGGCAAGAGCCTTAGCTCCTTTGAAAGCGGCAGGATGTGAATTGGTGGTGACGGATACGGGATCGACCGATCGAACGGTGGAGATTGCGAAAGAGTTTGGGGCTAAAATTTTTCATTTTCCATGGAACGGAAATGAGGCGGATGCACGAAATGTTTCTCTTCAAAACTCTCAAGGGAAGTGGGTTTTCTGGGTTGATGCCGATGAAATTGCCGATGAGGTACTCGTGCAATCGATTCTTCGCGATCTTCCTCATTTCCATGCGAATCCTCGAATTCAAACCGCTTCCGTCGTGATGCGGAATGTCTATCAAGGAAATTCGACCAGCTTGACGCCGATGCTTCGTTTGGCTCGTCGACGGGAGGATTTAAAGTTTGAAGGGGAAATTCATCCGCAACTTTCGTTTCGTCCTGAGATTGGAAGATTAAAAGGGATACTTCTTCATGAGGGTTACCAATGGACTCCGGAGTTAAGAAAACGGAAGGCTGCCCATATGAGAACTCATTTGGAGCCTTTATGTCAGGACGATAAACCCCCTTTTCAACGGTGGTGTGAATTGCTTTCGGTTTTGCTGATTGGTGATGAAACGAACGATTTTTGGCGCTACTGGGAAAAACGAACTCTTTATACGGAGGAAGATCGGTATCGAGGTTTCTATGCTCATTATTGGCAGGACAATACGACGAATGTCCTTCTATTTTTCTCTCGTCAAGAATCGGATGAGGAAGGGGTCGCACTTGCCTCCGAGTTATTGGAACATTATCCCGACCAGATCTCCGCTCTCTTCTTTATGCTTCGTCAGGCAGTCAAAGAGCGTCGATGGAAAGATGTTTTGGAGTGGGCTGAACGTCTAGAGATTGCATCCGCAAAGCCGCCTCAGTTTTATAATACTTTTTATCCCGAGATCCATGGGGAGTCCGCTCGTGCGTGGAGGATGCTCGCAAAAGCGCAACTTTCTCCGGTCGAAAAAATTTCGTGGAACGGTTTAAGTCATCCTCGACATGCATCGTCGTGGATTTATTCAGCGATTCATTTCGGAGAGAGGATCATTCCTGGCGACAAGTGGGAGGGAATTCTGATTCGTCTCCTTCAGGATTGGAAATTAAAAACAAAGGACCTCGGTGCGCTGCGAGTCTCTCTTGAAAAAATAACTCCTCAATTCGCAGAGGGGAGTCTTATTCGATGTGCCGCAGAACTTTTTTATCTGATCCTCATCTCGGAAATGCCCCAATCTCCTTTAGAGAGTCTGAAAATGACGGAGCAGTGGATGAATCGATATTCGGATTTAAATGGAATTGGGGACGGTTTTAAGAAATGGGAGTCAGGGAAGCCCTTATTGCTGGAATGGTTTTATGAAGAAGGTTTGCATCGGGTATAATGCCCATGAATCGAGGTTTTGCATAGAAATTTCCTCGGGATCGATCGCGACCCGCGATCGCTCCCGAAGATCTTAATTCAGGACTTGGATGTCTGCTTTAAAGATAAAATGATCCCGAAGAACTCATTCGGGGTTTTAAATATACGTTCCAAAATGATTTTTCTTAACGCTCAGTGACTTTTTATAAAATATCGGTCGAGAGCTCCATTTTGGTTCGTAGTTTAAGATATGCACCAACTTCGTCAGGCTCCCTGGACTGAACGCTTTCAAAAATCTCCCTATTTTCTGGGAGCTCTTCTTTTTCATCTGATTATCGGCACTTTTTTGACCGCCTATATTGTGATTCCCGCTCCTCCGGCAAAACATGAGGACCCTTATACGATCTTTCTTCCTCCAAATTCCGGGAAAGAAGCTCCCGAGCATTTAGCCCCTCCAGATCCCCAAGATCATCTCAGTGAGAGTGGTGGAAATCCTTCGGACGTTGTCTCGATACCGACACCCTCTTCAGATGAGTCGGGTTCTCCGATCGATGCACTCATTCAGATGACTCAACCGACCATCGATGGAGTTGCCATCGCGAAGGGAGAGCTTAAGCCGGGTCCCATTGGTGAGCTACTTCGGGAGACCCAGCAAAAAATTGGAGAGTACAATCAAGGGACATTTCAAAAAAATGATCAAAAACGGAAAGAGTTTTACGGAAAATGGTATACCGAAGGAGGAGATCATTCTGCAAAAAAAGTGGCGTCATTTACGGTTTACGTAGGAAAAGTAGAAGAACTGAATGCTAAAAAACTGCTCATCAATGAGAATGGATTGGAGGATGGACCTCTTCATCATCTGATGACAATGGCAGAGCAATGGAGTCATCAATCGATGAAACCTCAGGTCTCATCGGAGCTTTTGGATTTGGCAGATGAAGCCTTAATCGAGAAAGCTCCTCCCTTTATCTTTTTGAGTGGGAGTCGGGATTTTAGATTTACCGAGAAAGAGGTCAAAAACATCCAACGCTATTTAAGTGTCGGAGGAGCGATCTGGGCGGATAATGGTTTAGCAGGTCGTGGCTCTCGATTTGATCTCGCTTTTCGCAGAGAAATGAAGCGGGTGGTGGGAGAGCTCGAGTTTGAAGTTTTGCCGTTGGAACATCCCATTTTTCAAGGGCCCAAATCCTTATTCCAGATCAGTTCCGTTCCGGAAGGAATGAATTATCGAAACGATCCCTTTGAAGTCATTCGTATTGATGGTGAAATTGCGGTCATTTATACGCCCAATAATTATACAGATATGATGCGAATGGTTTTTCAAACACCCCTCAAGTTGAAGGGAAATCAGACGCTTGTTTTCGATCGAAAGAAGGAAGGGAGTGAAAAGATCACCTCCACCCCGCTTTCCTTATGGAAGGAGAGAGAAACTTTTTTTAGAAACTTTCAGCCAGAAAGCTCAGAACAGGTCTTTCGTCTAGGAACAAACCTCATTTTCCATCTTATTACCCGTTGGCAGGATCGGTTAGGGTAAAAAGAGCTCTTTTTCTCTTTAATTTTGAGTCTTGCGTCAAGAGGGGATTGATCTATTTTTCACGGTCTAATCGTGAATAACACTGAAACTACATCTTTAAAGTCAATTGGTCGCCAAATCCAAGAGGCTCGTCTCTCAAAAGGATGGACGCCCGAAGCTGCGGCCAAAATCACGAAGATCAAAGTCGATCGTCTTTTGGAAATTGAACGGGATGATTATTCCAAGCTCCAAGGCGCGGCTTACACACGCGGGTTAATTCGCGTGTATACTCGAGAACTCGGTTTGGATGAACGCCGGATCTTGGATCAACTCGATCAAACCGTTAGCATGGATCATGGCGAGGGCTATGTGGTCGCTCCTCCTGTTGAATATATTCCTCAAGAAATTCATTACAGCCAACAAGTTTCAAGCCGACGTGTCGGTTCCTATGTGATTTATGTCGTTTTAGCGATTTCTGCCATTGCCACGATTTCACTTCTCGTCCGAGTAGGGACAGGTCTTTATGCCAAATCGAGGAAAAATGCTTCAACCGCGGCGATTACCAGCACGATTCCTGAGCTTACCGTTGTCAAAGCAGCTCCTGTGGCTTCTGCGTTGCCGGTGAAGCCAGCGCAAGCCGTTGCGCCTGTGGCGAAAGCCGTCCGAGCAGAAGATATTCCGGATACAAAGCCTGAAGTCGAAGCGAAAAAAGAAGTCAAAACGCACAAGCTTACTTTAGCCGCTCGAGAAGATAGTTGGGTTAAGGTGCGGGTGACGGTCGGAAGTGAAACGAAGGTGGCCTTCAGTGAAATCATTCCTGCCGGAGAGAAAAAAGAGTTTGAAGGCGAACGATTTGGAATTCGTATCAGTGTTCCCGCAGCCGTTGATATCATTTACGATGATAAAAATGCGGGCCCTTATAGCGATTCTCGCAGTCCTTCCGACGAGTTCTATATTCCGGGACAGTAAACAAGAGAAAATTCATGATCAAAGTCGGTTTAGTTTCATTGGGTTGCGCTAAAAATCTCGTCGATTCCGAGATTATGGCCGGGCATTTGCTAAAATCCGGAATGGCATTAACCCCGGATGCCCAAGAGGCCGATGTTTTAATCGTGAATACCTGTTCCTTTATTGATGCAGCAAAAGAAGAGAGCATCGAAGCGATCTTTGAAGTGAATCAAAGCCGCGGTTTGAAAAAACGGAAATCGAATCAGAAGCTGATCGTTGCCGGCTGCATGGCCCAACGTTTTGCAGGAGAGCTTCAAAAATCGATGCCTGAAGTCGATGCTTTCATTGGATTAGATCAAGTCACACAAGTGGGAACGATCATTGAATCTCTTTATGAAAAGGATCGCTCCGAAGAATCCCTCAATTTGGTGAGTGGAAAATCGGTTTATATTCCTGACTACGACACTCCCCGTTTTCGTTTAACCCCTTCGCATTATGCTTACGTTAAAATTGCAGAAGGTTGTAATCATCCGTGTAGTTTTTGTGTGATTCCTCAAATGCGAGGCCGTCATCGCAGTCGAACGGTTGACTCGGTTGTTCGTGAGGTCACTCAGTTGGTTTCCGAAGGGGTAAAAGAGATTAATTTGATCTCTCAGGATACGACTTATTTTGGAATGGATCGATGGGAGCAAAAAGCGGGTCCTCGTCAGCCCGTCGACTCCACTCGCGGCGAAACTCTTTGTGATCTCATTCAAGCCTTAGACGAAGTTGAGGGCGAATTTTGGATCCGCATTCTCTATACCCATCCTGCTCACTGGAGCGATGAGTTGATTCGGGCGATTGCCCAAAGTAAGCATGTCATCCCTTATATTGACATGCCACTTCAACATATTTCCGAAAACATGCTCGGTTTAATGCGCCGTGAGACTTCCCGAGAGCATATCGAAAAATTGATTGAACGAATGAGAGCGGGAATTCCCGGACTTGTTTTGCGGACAACTTTTATTGTCGGATTTCCAGGTGAGACCGAAGAAGACTTCGATACGCTCTTGGATTTTATCAAACGGGTCCGGTTCGAACGTCTCGGTGTTTTTCAATATTCCCAAGAAGAGGGAAGTCGTGCGGCAAAGATGGAGGATCAATTGCCGCTTAAAGTGAAGAAACAACGTTGGAAAAAAGCGATGGCGCTTCAACAAAAGCTCTCTTTCGAAATGGCAGACTCCAAAATCGGATCTGAAGTTCTTGTTGTCGTGGAAAAAGAGGGAGTCGCCCGTTCAATTGCGGATGCCCCCGAAGTGGACGCTCGAATTTATGTCGATCCGAAGCTTCCGGTCGGAACCTTTCAAAAAGTAAAAATTATCGCCACGCATGAATATGATTTGATGGCGAAAGACTCGGGTGTGACTCCCATCGAGTCCCGCGAGTTGCCGAATCCCCAATAGAGATTACTCATTGATATGGAGGAGTCAGAATCCCAACCGAAAAAAGTGAGTTTGCTTTGGAATCTTCCAAATCAGATTACGCTTGCTCGGATTGGCTTAGCATTTCTCTATATCCTGTTTCAAACTTGGGGGCTTCAAGAGCGCTCTTTTTTAACCCATAGCGTGACTTTGGTCATTTTTATCATAGCGGGGATTTCAGATTGGTTAGATGGGTATCTTGCTCGAAAAATGAATCTCCTCAGCGACTTTGGGAGGCTCTTTGATCCTTTGGCGGATAAAATTCTTATCTGCGCTGCCCTGATCGGACTCATGGCGCATCAACTCATTCCGTATTGGATGGTCGTCTTAATTATTTCACGCGAGTTTCTCATCACAGGACTTCGTTTGGTCGCTTTACAGCAAGGGAGTATTCTTGCGGCAGAACGTGCGGGAAAACATAAGACCGTTTCCCAGATTATCACGATCATCGTGGGACTCTTATATCTTTCCTTGAAGGAACTGGATCAAGCAGGAGACGGTGGTTTTTATGCGCATCTATTAAGTCAATCACAGCCGTGGTTAAATTTGTGGACGCTTTTCGTCAGTATCGGTTCTGGAATTTACTATCTTTGGAAAAATAGAAAACTTTTGGCATGAGTACGTTTCCTGCATTTAAAGAATGGAGATCGATTGTGGAGGCGATGGGCCATGGGGCTCAATCGATCATCCTTCGTAAGGGGGGAATTTCGGAGGAGGGAGGAAGTTTCCATGCGAAATATCCTCGGTTTTGGCTTCTTCCGACAGAGTTTCACCAACAATTAGAACGATCGAAGCCCGAAGCGAAAAAGTATTTTGATTTCGGGTCAACGCTTGTTCAAGAGGTGGAAGTCAAGTATTGGGCGGAATCCATTCACGCCTCTTACCTGTCGACATGGGACGAAGTTCATGCACTCGACTCTTTTCATTTATTGAAAGAAGAGATCCTCAAAGAACGATTTGATTATGGAGAGGCGCCGGGATTGCATCTTTTGATCGTCAGGGTCTACCAAGTTAAAACCCCGGTGAGACTTCCGTGGTTAAAATCTTACGATGGCTGCAAATCTTGGATCGATCTGGATTCAATTCCGGATTTTGAACGCTCGACCCCTGTTCTAAATGAGTTTGATTTTTCAAATCTTTTGAAAAAGATGAACTATAATTATCCTTCCCATTTATCATAAATCACTTTGAATCACTGCCGTATGAAAAAACCAGATGGAATTAGAGCCATCGCTGTCTTCGAGGCTGTCAAAGGAATCATCGTTCCGATTGTTGTCTTTCGCCTGCTTCCCTATCTGAGTAATCATACCCAGCAAGTGGCTGAGGCTTTGGTTCTTAAATTGCGCTTAAATCCTGCGAACGAAGTCCCCGCGAATTTTATTCGCCAATTTGGCGAATTTCAGAGCACCAAAATGTGGCTGATTACTTTGTTGGTTCTCGGCTATGCGGCCTTGCGATTCACAGAAGCCTACGGACTTTGGTTCCACCGTCGATGGGCGGAGTGGCTCGCCGTCGTATCCGCAGGACTTTATCTGCCGATCGAAGTTTTGGAACTCACCCGACGCTTTAACGTCTGGGTCTTTTCCATTTTCATCATCAATCTGATGATTGTTCTGTATCTCTCACGCGTTCTTTGGAAAAAATCAGACAACGCTTAACTGACGAAGCATCCGAACATCATTTTCCCCAAAGAGACGTAAGTCTCCGACTCCGTAGCGCATCATCGCTATGCGCTCAACGCCAAACCCTAAGGCAAATCCGCTATAAATTTCAGGATCGATTCCTCCCCGCTTTAAGACATTCGGGTGAACCATTCCGCATCCACAAATTTCGAGCCATTCTTTTCCTTTGATCGTGGTCCCGGGGCGACGGCAATCGACTTCGAAGCTTGGCTCCGTGAAGGGGAAGAAGTGAGGGCGAAAGCGGAAGATTAAATCATTTCCCAATAACTCACGGAAAAAGGTTTCCATCGTTCCCTTCATATCGGCCAGTGTGATTCCTTCGTCGATCACAAGCGCTTCGACTTGGTGAAAGGAGAGGCCGTGGGTGGCATCGATTTCATCACGTCGATAGCAACGTCCCGGCGCAATAATACGAATCGGAGGTTTTTGGGATTGCATCACTCTCACTTGAACGGGAGAAGTCTGCGTGCGGAGAAGTCGACGGCCCCATTCCGCATGAGGTTGATCTCCTTTGATATAAAAAGTATCTTGTTCGTTGCGAGCCGGGTGATCGGCCGGAGTGTTCAGGGCATCGAAGTTAAAGAATTCGAATTCGATATCCGGGCCTTCGGCGAGAGCAAAGCCGAGTCGTTTAAAAATTTCGAGGGCATCATCGCGGACTTGGTAAATAGGATGAAGTGATCCCACAGGGGTCGGTCGACCGGGAAGTGTCGTGTCGATCCGCGTCCCCGAGTCCGCATCTTCGAGAGTCGTTTTTTTGGTATCAAACGCTTGTTGAAGGGTTGTTTTCCAGACATTGAGAAGCTTACCGAGAACAGGGCGTTCTTCAGGCGTCGCCGTTTTCATTGTTTCCATCATTTGGGTGACGGAACCTTGTCGCGAAAAATATTGGAGACGAACCTTCTCAAGGTCGTCGACATTTCGAACGCCTTCGAGTGAGGATAATACTTCCGACTTCAATGCCTCGATCTTCTCTTGAATCATGGCGAGAAGGACTAGCAAGCGTCTGATCAAAATAAAGGATAAACAGACGAAATACAATTTTCATCGCCACGACGCCGCGAACGCCACGGAACACAAAATACAGTAGCTTGTTTCGAAATCGCAGACGTTTGAATTTTTGTATTTAACCCAAAAATGTATTTTCCATGGCGTCCTCCGCGTCGTGGCGGTGAAAACTGTATTTAAGTTTTGTGTTGAAGGAGTTTCTCGATTTGGAGAGCGAGTGCTTGAAGTCCCTCATAAATCCAAAAACCGACTTGATGATAACAAGAGACGATGTGGGAGCCCCAGAGTTGGAATGCTTTTCCAAAATGGAGACTCGGTGAGACCAGAACAAGCGAGCAGAAGATTAAAAGAAGATTAATGCCAAGGATGACGACGAGTGAAAAAAAGGTTCCCTGGCTGGTGAGATCGCTTTGTCCCATGGAGATCATTTGAATCGTAAATCCGATATGAAAAGCCCAGGTAAAACCGAGACCGACGTAGAAGATCCAAATATAGGGATCGAGGGGCTTATAAAAATCGATCGAAATCCAGACCATCGTCCAAATGAAAGTATAGAGAGGGACGAAATAAGGCGAAAGCGCGACGAACCAATTGACGATATCCGCTTTGACGTACCCGCCTGGTGACTTTGAAATCGAAGACATTTCCTTTAGAAAGATAGACCGCCCATGCATGAGTCAATTCATGACCGAGGACATAGAGCCAAACGGTTTTAGAAATCGTGAAAAAAATGAGCAAAAAGAGAACAAATCCTCCGCAAAAGCTGCCAAACCAGAGCGTTCGCCATTCGGAGGTCGGCGCCCAAATCAAGGTCAGATCCTTCAACGTCCAAAGTTGAGCGACCACGAGAGGAGTCAGAAGAAGACCGATAAAAAACTTCAACCATTTCACGGCTTGACTTCCTAGAGGGAGTTCCGCAGCCTGTCCAATCTCAAAATTATGCCAAATACACGTTCAGCAGCCAAACAAGCCCGCTCCTCGATTCGTCGACGCGGTCAGAATGTCGCAGTCAAATCAAAGGTGAAGAATACCGATAAGGGAATTCGTCAGCTCGTCGCCTCCGGTAAAAAAGAGGAAGCCGCCAAGAAACTCTCTGAGTTTCAATCCGTATTGGATAAAGCGGTGAAGAGCAAGGTAATTCACGCCAATAAAGCGGCTCGTCATAAGAGCCGTATTGCTGCACTTCTCAAGAAATAATCGACATGGATTCAAGCGTCTCACCCGGAAATTCTTCGGAGAGTCGGCTTCAATCTTGTGTTCGTCTCGTTTCGAAAGGGTCGCGTTTTTTATGGAATGCGACCCTTCTTCGTTGCCCCGTGTGCGGGACACAACCTCTCTTCGTGCCTTTAAAAAAGGTGAAGAGTCTTTATGACTGGTCGACTCCTTTAGATGGGTGTCCGAAATGTGGTTTTCCATACGAAAGAGAAGCCGGCTATTTTCTTTTTGCGGTTTGGGCCTTTTCCTATCTTTCCAGTATCGCAGTCGGAGTGCTCGTTTTGCTAGCCCTAAGCATCTTCACGAAATGGGCTTTTGGGTGGAAATTGGCTTTAGCCATGACCATCATGACCTTTTTTGGCTTCTTTTTCTCTCGGCATGCCAAAGCCTATTTCATCGCTTTAGATCACTTCTGTGATCCGGTGGAGAAACAAAAAAGTTCTGGAAGTTTATGAATATGGGCATACGTTGCCCATTATGAGTAAACCCACAATCGTTGCCTATTTGAAACCTACATGCGGATGGAGCATGGGAGTGCGTGCCGTTTTAAAGAAATACGATCTTCCTTACGAAGACAAAGATATTATCAATGATGCGGTGAATCGCATGGAGATGATTCAAAAGAGCGGTCAACAGCTCTCCCCCTGCGTCGAAGTGAATGGAAAGATGCTAGCGGATATCAGCGGAGAAGAGTTGGAGCAATGGATGCTCTCCAATAATGTCGTTTCCGAAAATAATGCACCTGTGGATGTTCCTTTGAATCAACCCTGTGCACATGAGATTCAGCCTCAAAGCTTTCCTGTTAGCTTTCGTAGCTAATTCTCATCCCTTTTGACATTAAAATACCCGACCTTTTGGTCGGGTTTTTTAATGGAGAAATTTATCCCTCAAATTTAACGCCTTGTCCCGGTCCGGCGCTTATGGCGGAGAGGATTTTTTCTGCGGCTATTAAGATCTTGGGCATGGCAAGTTCCATCATTTCAGGAGTAAGGCCGACGATTTCAAAGACGGACTCATCCAGTTCCGTGGTAAATCCTTCTTCACCGACTCCGACCCCGAGTTGAAGGGAAAGATGTTTAGCGGCATGAACGTGAGCGATCAGGGGGAGATACTCATGTGCCGCGAGGCTCGGACGAGGATAGTAGAGGGCGGTTTGAATGAGGTTAATGGGATAAGACCAGCTTTCGAGGAGAATGCCTCCTACGTCCGTATGATCGTATCCGAAAATGTGTTTTTCTGCTTCACGCCAGCTGCATTGATGTTCTTTTTGATAGAGGCGAACCTCTTCAAAGCCATCGGCACAAGAATATGCGAGAGCGAGTTTTCCGACATCATGAAGAAGGCCGGCGAGGTAAGCGACATCCGGAAGAACCTGGCCACTTTCCTTTGCTAAAATTTCCGCTGCAATGGCGACACAAAGGGAATGCTTACAAAGATCGCCCGGTTCCCATCCATACCCCCCGGTCACGCTATTGGAGAGCCAGCGTCCCGCAATGGTGAGGCTGGCGACTTTAAAGATTTCCCGATTTCCGAGTCTGAGAAGCGCATCGTGAAGTTTGTCGCATTTGCTATCGCCAAAAAATGCAGAATTCGCGGTTCGAAGAATCGCACTGGAGAGACCGGCATCTTTTTTAATCAGAGCTTCGGTTTCTTCGGCGGTGGTATCCGGGTTTTTAAGCGCTATCTGAAGCTTTGGTAAAAGCCAGGGGGCGGCAGGCAGGGATTTTGCCATTTCGCAGACGATTTGGAGGGGGAGTGGATCGCTCATCTTGTAAATACCTCTTGATTGGGAGTTTTGACGGCGACCAGTCCATCAGAGAGGCGAATTTTAATCGTGCGATTAAATTGGCCTCCGGTCTCATTGCAAAGAATTCGAATCCCATTTTGTTCCGCGATTTGGAGATAGGCGGCAACATTTCGCGCGCCAATTTTAAAGAAATTATCGGCTTGCATGACTTGAGCGCCCCCGAAAAGCTTGCACTCGCAATGCTCGGGACTTGCTCCCATCTCGCGTAGCTTTTGAAAAAAATCCTGCATCCCTGTATCGACGAACATGGCTCGCTTTTCAGTGCTTTTGCCGTGAATTTTAGAATCGGGAAGCATGGCGTGAAGCATTCCGCCGACTTTACGCGCCGGGTCCCAAAGCGTAACACCGATGCATGATCCTAAAGCGAAAGTCGTAATAATGGAGTCGGCGCGGTTTGAAACCTGGAGATCGCCGACGCCTACGATGATTTCACTCAAAGTTTTATCCGGTTGTTTTGTATAAGCCGCTTACCGGACTTGAACCGGTGACCCACGCATTACGAATGCGTTGCTCTACCAACTGAGCTAAAGCGGCAATAATATCTACTTGGAAAGTAGTTCACTCTGAGGTAAAATCCAAGAGAAATTCTTAAATCGCATCGTTTGATTTTTAGAATAAATTATGATCTCCAAGAAGAATTTAGGGATATGGGGTGTTTTACTCGTTTTTGGAGGTCTCGTTGTATTTTTCTGGAAAACTCCTCAAAACAAAGAAAAAGCAACGGAATCGCCTCATCTTCTTCGCCCTTCCGTTTCAGGGCTGATTCCCACTTTACGTTTAAAAGGATACGGATCGAAGGGAGAAGAAAGTTTTTGGCGCGAAAAAATCCATGAATTTGAACTCGAAAAAAAATGCGCTGTTCTGGTGGAGTGGACTCAAGATGAGGAACGGTATTATTCGGATCTTCGTTCAGGAAAATCCACTTGGGATGTGGTGATGATGAGTGATTCGGAGTTAGAGACGTTTCATGCCGCGAATCTCCTCACTCCGCTTTTGGTTCCCGCGGAGATGGAATCAAAAATGGTTCCTTCGATTTTAAGTCTTTATCGTCGAGGGGATTATTATGAAGGAATTCCCTTTGGATTTTCAACGTATGCTCTTTATTATAATCGGCAGATTTTTGATCGAAAAGGAGTGGCCTATCCGGATGATCATTGGACCTGGGAGTCTTTGTTGGGAATGGCTCGGGGACTCTATTCAGACGCGGAAAGTGGACGTCCGTGTTATGGAATCGAAGTTGCATGGGGATGGCGGTTGCTGAATCTTTTTGCGGGTCAATCGGGTGAGGTTTTATTAAATAATCAACTTTTAATGAAAGTAGAGCCCACGAGATCGACCGTTTTAGGGGCGCAATGGTTGATTGATTTATCTCAAAACTATTCGATTGATGTCCCTTATTCCGAGGGATGGAGTCACTTTGAAAAAGGAGAAGCGGCGATGTCAGTCGCGGGGCCCGATCTGATGAATCGACTCAAAGTGCATCATGAATTTATTTGGGGAGTCACCAAGATTCCGACGGGAAAAATAAGATCGAATACGTTATCTTCTCAAGCGTGGTCGGTTTGGGGTGGGGCCAGTCAACGGGAACTCGCCTATGCATTGGTTTTGAGACTTGCGCCTCAGGCGACGACGATTGACTCTCTTCCGGTCTATCAGCCCGACACGAGTGCAATTAGTTTGCCTCCCGAATCTATTTTTTATGATTCCATTGCAAACGCAAATCCGATTCCCCAGCATCCTCTTTTCTTTTATTGGAAGGAACGAGTAAAGGTTCACTTTAATGAAGTGATCGATGGAACGGGAACATCCGCTTCCTCCTGGTTGGATACGATTAATAACGAGATTCAAGCCCATCCTCAATATCCGAAGACTCCATGAAAAAAGAACCGAAGCTTTCGAAGGCGATCTTGATCAAAAGAGATCTCGTTGGTCGCTTAATTCTCACCTTAAAAAAAGCATACCCAAATGCGCATTGTGAGTTGAATTATTCAACTCCTCTTGAACTTTTGATTGCGACGATCTTATCGGCTCAATGCACGGATGTTTTGGTGAACCAAGTCACCCCTACGCTTTTTTTGAAATATAAAAAAGCGGCGGATTATGCGGAAGTTCCTTTAAGTGATTTGGAAAAGGATATCAAACGGATCGGTCTTTTTCGGAGTAAGGCAAAAAATATTCAAGCCTGTTGCTCGGTGCTGCGAGATCGGTATCACGGGGAAGTTCCAAAGACATTGGAAGAGTTGATCGAGCTCGGAGGAGTCGGACGAAAAACGGCGAATGTGGTTTTGGGGAATGCTTTTGGTATTTCCAGTGGCGTCGTCGTCGATACGCATGTGGCCCGCCTCTCTCAACGAATGGGACTAACGAAACAAGAAGACCCAAAGAAAATCGAACAAGAGCTCATGGTCCTGGTTCCGCGAGAGGAATGGACGATGTTTTCACATTGGATGATTTGGCATGGAAGACGTCGTTGTAAGGCAAGAAATCCTGACTGTGAAAATTGTGAGTGGTTAAAAGAGTGTCCTCAAAAAGGGGTTTAAAAAAGAAAAGGCATTTTTTACGGGAGGGGCGAGCTCCCGCGAGTCCAATATTGTACTCCATAAAACAATCGTACAAATATCAACCCCTTATTACTCCATACTGACATTACTTCGTTTTCCCATTTCAGAGCTGCCATTCTCGTTTTCCATTTTTCTCTAATTTTATCGTCATGAATACGGACAAACGTTGGACTCGCGGGAGCTCGCCCTTCCCGTTTTTAAAATCTCAGCCTTTTTATCCAAACACATTCAGAGGCGTAAATGTCTTACCAAGGATTTCATTGGAAGAGACTTTGAGTGTTTTCTCAAGAATCCCCGCATAGACCTCGCGAAAATCGACTTGATGAACGAGGTCTCCATCATGGAGATCTTGTGGTGCGAGGCTCGGATATTTTCCATACAGCCCGCCTTTGACTTGTCCACCCATGACATAGAGCGGAGCGGCAGCTCCGTGATCGGTTCCTCCATTGGCGTTTTGAGCCACACGACGGCCGAATTCACTGAAGGTGAGAATGGTGACTCGACCGAAGTTCCCTTGTTGTTTCAGGTCTTCACAAAATGAAAAAAGTGAGTCGCCGAGTTCGCTCATCAGACGGTTGTGGGAATTGATCTGATTGGTGTGAGTATCATATCCCCCTTGTGAGGTATAATAGACGCGTGTGGACATTCCGCCTCCGATCAGACGAGCAATAAGTTTGAGTTCGTTCGCAAATGCATTCTTGGGATAGTCGACGCTATTTTTGGATTTACGAGCGACGATGAGAATTTGATCGGAACTGACTTGGGCATCGAGCGAGGTTCGTTCGAGGAAATCGACGGGAGAGCCTTCGAAATGAGTATTTCCTCCAATCATTTGAATGGTTTGTCCTGAATTGGAGTCACTATTGTCCGGAGTATGATCCATTTGATTGAGTTGTCGGAAAACACTCTCAGTCGAGTTTTCTCCTCCCGAATCCCGATCGGAACTAACAAAGCGGTAGGTTTCGGGATTACTGAGACTGACTCCCGTCGGTTTCTTTGCCGAAAAGGCCTGAGGCGATTGTTGTCCAATGTTAATTCCGACGGTCGGATCTTCTCCCTGACAACAGGAATCAAAGTATTTACCGATCCATCCGTATTTTTCATTGCGGTCGGAATCGGATCCGGTGTGCCAGATTTCAGTGGAGCGAAAATGGGATCGATTGGGATTGGGGTAGCCGACACCTTGAACGAGAGCGAGGTTGCCTGCGCCGTAAAGTTTTTGAAGGCCTGTGAGATTGGGATGAAAGCCGAGGGTATCGTTAATTTTTAAAACTTGGAGCGGATCGACTTTGAGTCCGGGACGTGCGTTGAAATAAAAGTCATTCGTGTAAGGAACAACGGTATTGAGTCCATCATTTCCACCTGCCAATTGGATGACGACTAAAATAGGAGCATCTTTTCCCGTGGAGACGGCGGTGGCCGAATGAAGGGTTTCCGCTTGAAGTTGGTTCATGGTCTCAAGAAGGAATGCGGGGATGGAGTATCCGATCGCTCCCCCGAGGAGTGTCGTTCTTAAAAAATCGCGGCGAGTATTAAAATTTAAACTCATAAAATTCTCCGGTTCATTAAGTCAGTTGATATTGGGTGGTGCTCATGAGAAGACGAATGGCGTGGAGAGCAGTGGTTTTATCGATGTTTTTTTGTTGAGAGAGATAGGATTGAAGGGTTTCTTGTTCCTTCGGTTTGAGAGGTTGCACCAGAAAACGTTTTTGGATATTCGCGAGAAAAAGATCCGGTTTTTTCATCTCTTCAGCGGAGATAATTTTTTCAAGAGGAACAGGGGAGAGGTGATTGGCGAGTCGTCCTGAAAGTTTATCGAGTTTATTTTGACGTCCCGCAGCGGAATCGTCCTGCATTTCCATCGTGGGTGGGGGAGAGCTCGGTTTGAAGATATTGACGCCTTCCACTAACAGAGAGGCGTAGTTGTAACGATTCAAAAGATTGGCCGTCGTGATCCAGGCAATTCCTCCATCCCATCCTTTGACATTCGGAGGACGCAACGGAGTTTGGCCGAGTTGAGTCAAAAGATTAATACAGACGATCGGAGGAGGAAGATCTCTTTCGAGTAATCGAACCGTGGAGATGAGCCAATGAACGGGACTTTTAATTTGATGATCGATGACATTCGCCGAATAAAATGCTTCTGAGGTAAAGAGGGCTTTAAGAATGGATCGAATTTCTCCGCCATTTTTTTGAAAAAGTTGAGAAAGCTCAGCAACCGCTTGAGAGTCAGGCATGGAAGCGAAAAAATTCCAAAGCTTGTTGCAAATCCAGTCGGCGCAAGCCGGTTGTGCGGCGATCTGTTGAAGGGCTTCTTTCGCAGTAAAAGGAGCTGTTTTCCCCAGGATCGTTTTACTTCCGGAATCGAAGTGGCTGGAGAGAAAATCAACCCTTCCATTAAACTTTCTGACTTTCCATCCAGTGAAGGCGCGGGCGGATTCTTGAATATCTTTTTCGCTATAATGACCTTCTCCGAGACAAAAAAGTTCCATCACTTCACGGGCAAAATTTTCATTGGGATGTTCCGCTTGGTTTTCATTGCCATCCAAATAGATTAACATCGCGGGATCGAGGGAGACCGAAGTAAGGAGATCGCTAAATTTCCCCATCCCTTGGTTTCGAAAGATCTCATTTTGAGTCCACATGAGATGAGGGGATTTTACCTTTTCAAAAGAAGTGGCGAAATGACCATGCCAAAAGAGAGCCAATTTTTCCTGAAGGGGATCAGGAGTTTCGATCATGCGTTGGAGCCACCACCCTTGGAACTCCTGAAGTTTGAGAATCATTTCTCTGCGAGCTTCTTTTTTGAGCCGCTCTCGCTCATCCGGTGAAGCAGATTTGAGTTTTTTGAGAAACTCTCGTTGATTTTCTCCTTCCACTTCTGCGCATTTCGGAAGAGATCGAGGCGGCGGAGGAGTTTGAAATTGAATGAGGGAATCAACCGCTTTGGTCAGACCGAGAGAGTAAAGAGATTCGACTTGTTCAGGAGGAGCATCAAAACCTGCCCGAGCAATGAGATGTCGAGCCGTTTGAAGGGTCCACTGAGATTCCGGGAGAGGCTTCAGCATGGGAAATTAAACCCCATCTCCTTATAAAAGTTGCTTAATACTTCCAAAGCGTCTTCGGAACATGAACCCAAGCCATTCCCGCCGCTTCTGCGGCTTGGATTCCGAGAGGACTATCTTCGAAAACAAGGCATTCTGATGGAGCGAGATTCATTTTTTGAGCAGCAAGCAGGAAGAGATCGGGGGCAGGTTTGCTTCTTTTGACATCGCGAGGCGTGAGGATTAATGGAAAATGGAGAGCGAGACTGAGGTGTTGAAGCACCGCTAAAATTAAGTCATAGGAACAGCCAGAAGCGATGGAGATTTGAACGCCTTGCTCCTTTTGCGTGAGTGCGTATTGAAGAACGCAGTCGATGGGACGAATCAGGTGAACCATCTCCGAGAAGAGGGATTCTTTTCGAAGGACAAGATCTTGAGGAGGATGAGTCAGATTGTTTTTTTCGAGAAAGAGCTTGGCGACATCCAATGTGGAGGTCCCTCCCAAATTAAAATATTCTTCCATGGTCAGTGGAAATTTTCCGCCAAAGCTTTCAATCGAGTTCTGCCAGGCTTTTTGATGGACTCCCATGGAATCGACTAAAGTTCCGTCAAAGTCGAAGATAAGTCCTTTAAAGTTTCCGGCAGGGATCTGGATAGACATGAAGAAGTGGTAGAGGAAATGGAACAAAATCAAAAACATTTTTCTCAAATCAGCAAAAAGGAGTTTTTTTAAGTCTTTGTGCGAGAAAATGGATTTTTACTGGTAATTCTATGATATGTCGATATTTTCGGCTCTATGGACGCGCCTGATGATCAGCGCAAGCCGAGCGAAGAGACCTCAGCTTCCTCTCATTCTTTAAATCCCCCTGAGGCAACAGCTTCCGGTCTCGCTTCCGTTTCCTCTCAAGATTCTATTGAAGCTCTTTTAAAAAGTATCGAAAAAGAGGGATTAGAACCTAAAAAAACAGGCGAAGCGATTTCTCCATCCGAGAGTCCGGAAGCTTTGCCCAATCCTCCTCCGAGTGATACTTCGGTTGACGCCCTTCTTGCTTCTATTTCTGCGCAGACTTCACCGACACCTGCCGATGTTTCAAAGGTGTCCCCTATTTCAGAAGAAAAAACAGCTCCCGCGATTCCTGCACCTTCCGTCTCTTCTGATTTGGATATTGAAGCGATTTTAAAACAGGCGGCGTCTCCCGAAGAATACCCAGTCACCGAAAAAGAAACGATCATTCCGGAGAAGTCTCCCGAGATTGTTCCCGAAGTTTCGGTGGAAAAGATTGTAGAAGAACCTGCAAAAGTGACGCCTCCCGAAAGTACAGCTCCTTCCACGAATTCGGATTCCGATGTCGATGCGCTTCTTCAATCGCTTTCTTCTCAAATGGAACCGGAACCGAAAGCCGTCGAAGTTCCGACAAAGATTCCTGAGACTTTGGAAAAAAAGGAGACCCCTGCGGATTCTTCTTCGGACCTCGATATTGAAGCGATTTTAAAAGAGGCTCAAGGAGCGGAAACTCCGAGCACATCGGTGCATGTAACAGAGTCTGTTCAAAAGCCTATCGATTCGGAGACCTCTCTCTCTTCGGATCTGGATGTTGAAGCATTATTAAAACAAGTTCAAAACGAGTCGCCTGCTCCTTCTTCTAACGTAACTGAACCTCCTGTTGTTGCTTCGACTGATGACAAAGTTGAACCCCCGAGTCAGACTTCGGCCGATCCGGTCAGTACTCATGTCACGCCAAAGCCAGAATCCCTTTCATCGCTTGAACAGGCCTCAGAGACGGCCATTAATGCTCTTGCCCCTGAAGTCAAAGAGACCCCAGGCCATGAGCCTCTCTCGACCCCCCATCACGCCCATGAGAGCGTTGAAAAAATAGCGGAGACAATCCCTGTTTCCGCGTCGACTCATCCTGTGACGAAATCGATTACTCAAACGCTGGATAAGGGATCCAAAGAGTTTGATATTTCCACAGACCCCGATGTGGTGGCGATGAAGGGAAGAATGAAGGAGAAGATTCAAAATCTTCTCAAAACATTCGTGAATTATAAAACCTTCAGTGTTGCCTTTATTCTTCAAATTCCAAAAGTAGTCACTCGCCGTCGCAAGGCTAAATTGGCGATCCGCGAATTTTCAGAATGGATTGAATCCGAAAAGGCTCAAATTCAGAAAATAGAAGATCCGATCAAAAAAAGTGTTTTGGAAAAGGGATCGATTGTTTTTGAGCATGAAATGCTTCAGCTCCGCCGTAAGGGAGTGAATTGGGTTCAACAAGGTTGGAAAAAAAGTGCGCTCATTTTAATTTGGCTCGCCTCTTTATTTATCGGTTTGTCGGTAGGGGTTCCTTCCTTAGTTCGAACTTATATTCGCAAGCCTTTGCAAAAGGTGGAGGTTAAGGAGATAGAAGGCGCAGAAAATATTCCCGTAGAAGCAGTGAAAAAACCTCAAGGTCCTTCCAGCTATTTACTTTTAAGTTGCGAAGATAGTCAGATGGGACGTTTGGGTCGTATCCGTGTCTATGATCGAGAAGGGAAAGAGCTCGCAAATTTTCCTCCGATTTTGAATCCGATGAAAAAGAAGCTTCTGACTCAGATCCCTTCGGGTGAGTGCGGAGTGATTATTGAAACAGGAGAGTATCCGATTGTCGGCTCTTTGGAATTAACTCCTAATCAGAGGCGATTTATTGATTTATCCAAATGGACTGATTCTGCGGCAAGAGCTTTGGTCGAAATTCAAAGTACGCCTGACGGAATTCCAATTGTTTGTAATGGAGCATGGGTTGGAAAAGGTTTTGCGAAGGTCTATTTGATTGCCGGTGTTCATCGGATTTGGGCGGCCCTTCCTAATTTTCCTGCGCAAGAGCAACATATTATGATCGTCGACGATCGAGAGTTGACCATTGGGGTGAATATTAATATGGGTCGTTTCGTTTTCAAAATTGCCGACAATATTAAAAAATTACACCCCCAGTTCAAAATCATGGTCAATGGATCAATCGTCTCCGATCTCGATTCTCATGCGGTCTTGTCGGGCTATCATTCGGTCAAAATTATGGATGCGGGTCGAGTGGTGACCCAGCAGGAAGTGAAATTGGATGCGGCAGAAGAAGCAACTTTTCAAATCCAACAATTGGAAGATGGTCAGCTCAGTGCGGCACTGGCCTCGAAACACAACTTATTAGACCCACAGTAAGCTATTTTTTGATCGAAAATAGTTTTTGGAACGTGAATAATTTATGCCTTTCGTGCATTAAAAATGGAGGGGCACAGGCCCTGTGCCTTCAGAAACGGGGAGGGCGGTGGGCCACTGCCCCTCCATTTAATGTCAAATCTGCTTTTTTAAGCGGCTCTTTTCAGTCTAACAGATATCAGCAGAAGGATGTGCTGTTTGTAGAAGAAACTTTTTTTGTTCATCCGTTAAATTCTCCGACGAGAGAGGTTTTGCTTCACAGACGTCTTGCCACCCCGGAAATTTCCAAAGATTAGGAAATCCACTGCATTGGGACGGTTTGACCGATTGAATCTTACAACTATTTTTCCCCTCTAAAAAAATACACTCATGGTTGGGGCGCGAAATTAAACCAAGGCCTCCACGATCGGGAAGGATTTCGCAATAGTCTTGAACAAAATCAAGGGGATCAATTTTGAGGAAGTCTGCAATCGGCTCGATTTCATTTTCTTTAAGCCGAACGACTCCCGGCCAACGACAGCAATTTCCACAACGTTGGCATTCGTAATAAACAGGATTTGAATCAGGAGACGACATGGTCAAAAGAGAATCAATCCAAAGCAACGGGATCGCCTAAAAATCCAGACATCGTCGTGAAGGTAAAGTCTCTTTCGAGGAGTCCATCTAAAATGGTAGGGACGGCTTCGGTTGTCTGCTTATGAATGTCATGGAGAAGGATAATGCTTCCGGGATTCGATTGAGAAAGAACCCGTTGGGCGACAATAGGAGGTCCCGGTTTTTTCCAATCAAAAGGATCAATGTTCCAGAGGACGACATTCAAACCGTAGTCGGAGGCCATCTTATGTTGTTTGGAGAGAAAAGAACCATAAGGGGGACGGAACCAAACTGCTTTGACTCCGGATGCTTTTTCAATCGATTCCTGGCAGTGTGAAATTTCTGCCCGGACTTTATCTTCAGTCATTTTTCCAAGAACGGGATGCGTGTAGCTGTGATTGGCAATTTCGTGGCCTTCATCACGCACTTTTTTAACCATATCGGGATATGTATCGACATTTT
>JAZKBH010000139.1:0-1033 GCA_040388725.1 Verrucomicrobiota bacterium | reverse complement strand
CGCGTTTCTTGAGTTCGTCCAAAACGATATTGGTCGTCGAGGGATTCGGACCATCATCAAAGGTGATCGCTATTCTTCGACCGAAGCCAGGACCGGAGCTAAAAGTGTTCGAGGGGTGATTCGTCTCATACTCCATCGGAGCCGGAGGTAAAAAGGAATTGGTTTCTTCTCCCGATAAAGAGGGAAGACAGAGCGACGCTGCAGAACCTGCAAGCAGTTTTAAGAAGTCACTACGCTTCAAATGCATATCAAGAAGATAAGAAAAATCCCCAATCCCTCAAGCAACAAAATGTTGAACGGAGATTGGGGATGAAAATTTAAAAGGAATCGATTATTCGGCTCTCTTTTCAGGAATCGGCATTTCGATTTTACCATTGAGAGTACCGCCATCGCGGACCAAGAAGCGAGGAGAGATGACATCGCCAACGACGACTCCCCCAGCAAGGATTTCCACCTTTTCAGTGGCGTTGATCGAGCCTGTGATCGCTCCAGCAACGGTAACGCTACGGGCATTGACTTTGGCTTTGAGATTGCCCGAAGGGTTGATTTGAAGGTCTTTTTCGATGGTGATCTCACCCTCGACAGAACCGTCAATCACGAGGCTCTCTGCACCCGTAATTTGACCTTGAACTTTGATCGTCTTCCCAATCGTTGTAAGCGTCTCTTCTTTCATGGACGCGAGCGTGGCAGAAGTTTTTTAAAAGGCAATGCTTCAAATAGGGAATATCCCTATTAAACGGAGGTTGGGTGATTGCAATTATTGAGGCTTATGGTAATGAAGAAAGATGATCTTGAGGTTTGTTTTTGTATTCGTTTTGTTTTTTTTGACTCTTTTTTCAGAGACTTCAACGCTTCAGGATGATGCGAAGATCGATGTCGATAAAATGAAGAAGGCCCTCGATCAATTGGAAAAAAAACAAGATCTCGAGGAGCTGAATGGTTTTTCCCTTTTTGAAAGAGATCTCGGTCCAGCGACGGCTTCTGAGGAAGAAGCGGTGAAATTTTATGAGACCTGTGCGAGGAAAGTGGAGGT
>JAZKBH010000138.1:11688-31028 GCA_040388725.1 Verrucomicrobiota bacterium | reverse complement strand
CAGGCCGAGTCCCTAAATCCGATTGAAGTCGAAAAGAAGGGATTCCCGCTGAAGAGTCCTCTGCTTCCGCCGAAGGAGTCGATTCCGTTGTCTTTTCCATTTCCGGAGATGACACCACCTCGACAACAGGCCGATCTTCCATTGAAGGATCACGAAGCGAAAATTGAGGAGCTCGGAAATGCTCAAAGGAAAAAATATCAGTTCCTCGTTGAGCAAAAAGGGCAATCCCGAGGACCAAGAACCCAATTCCCCCTCCGAGAATCCATTTTATCCAGCGATCCTTTTTCATCGAAATTATGGTCCTACAGGTGAAACCGTAGTAGTTCCTGAAGTATTACTCGAATTGGGAGATCCATTTGCAGAAGATGAATCCTCTAAGGCATCCCTTACCCTATCGCTATCGCTTGACCTTTCGAAAGCTGCATCACTTTCATTTTTAAAAGCTTCGGATGTCGTTAAAAAAGGATTCACCGCTGAAGACGTCACCCCCTCAACCGCCGCTACCGATTGAATGGACATCTCGCTTAAGCGAATTTCCTCTTCTGTCGCGGGGCGAACATCTCCGGCCTTAAGCTCAGGACCAATACCCGTAAGGTCGAGAAATTCATTTTGTTTTAATAAAATGACAGTCCCATTCGTCAAAGCCACCGAGACAACCCCATTAACTACACCAACCTTTCCTTTGCCATTTCGATAATGTACCCAAAACTTAGTCCCCTTTGCACTGGCAATTGCTTGGGGAGTCTGAATCTCATAACTTGTTGTTCTGTTATTCAGTTTTTGAATGGAAGTAAAAACACTCCCTTCATTCAAATAAAGAAACGCTTTTCGTTTTGAAATTTTATCCGCTTTTTTTACGACACTCAATCCCTTGACTTGAAGGCGTGTATCTTCAGCAAGTAAGGTGGTTATCCCAGGCATCGGACGGAAAATGACCTGCGATTCGACGGGGACGATAAACAATCCTTTGGACGGAACCAAGCGACCTGGAACCAATTTAAACGATTCGTCATTGGCCAAAAATCGATTCGACTCGCCTTTTACAGAGACGACCAGCGACATAATTTTCGGCTTCATTAAGGTCGAAGAACGAATCTCCAACGGAAACCCCATGGGATCGCTCTTGTCTTGCGTCGTGACTGTCGTCCCCGAAGCAGTGACCTGACCTGAGAGCCATAACACTCCCATCAGCCAACTTGAAAAAATAATTCCTGCCTTTAACGATCTCATGATTTTTTCCGATCCGTTCCATAGGCATGTTCACGCCCATAGCTCTTGTGATAGGAATAGTGATAGTAATAATAAAGCCCTCGTCGATCACGAAAACGATTCAGTACGACTCCCGAAGGATCACGCCCCGCTTGCCTTAAAAATTCGATCGCCCGAAGTGTCGCCCGACGAGGTGTCGATCCGCTTCTGGTAATCAAACAGATTCGTTGAACATGTTTAACCATTAATAAAGTATCCGCCACCGCGTTCACAGGAGCAGAATCCAAAATCACATAATCAAACTGGGCACTGTAAGTCTCGATCAGTTTTTGGAAGGAATCATTGACCAAGAGTTTGGGAGGATTCGGGGAACGGGATCCTGCCGAGACGAAGAAAAGATTATCAATCTGCGTGGTTTGAATGACTTCGGACGAAGTCTTTTGCTCGGAAAGAACTTCGGAGACTCCAGGACCCATCATCCCTTTCGTAATCATCTGATGAAGATAAGGCTTACGTAAATCTGCATCGACCAAAAGAGTTCGAGAACCTTGACCCGCGAGATGTGCCGCACAATAAAAGCTACAGAAAGTTTTGCCTTCTGCAGGAACTGCAGAAGTAAAAAGACAAACACGTCCTTCTTCTTTTTTGCCTAAAAGACTCAAAGAAACGAGCAATGTCCGAAAGGATTCTCGAACGGCAGGAGTGATATCATCATTGGTTGGCTTAGAGGCATTTGCCGCAGTCGGCTTCGATCCCTTAGGAGAAGGAGGTCGCTGGGACTTTGAGCGTCGAGCTCTCGCCTCGGGAACTGCGGTGAGACAAGGCAGCTTTAAAATATTTTCCGCTTGATCCACCGTCTTAATGGAACTGTCGAAGGAGTGAAGAACCATCGATAATGAGATTCCGATAAGGATGCTCGCAGAAACCGCTGCCAACATAATTTTACGCTTATTCGGACTAATCGGCTCTCCTCGAAAATCCGCGGGCTCAATGATTCGAATATTATCGAAATCCATCGATTTCGTGATACTCGTCTCACTCATTCGTTTGGAAAGACTCTCAAAAAATGCTTTATTTGCTTCTACATCTCTCAATCGTCGATTGTACTCAATAGCATTTCGACTTTGGTCTAATGCCAATTTTTGAATATTATCTTCCTGAGATTGAAGGGCTTTCAAGCGAGGCTCCACTCCCTTCACTGCATCTTTCGCCGCAGAATAAAGATTCTTCTGAAGGACCGTTAAATCATCCCTCATTCGAACCATACGAGGGTGTTGCTCTGTGATTCTTTGAGTCGCTATTGAAATCATCTCATTTTGTTTCGCAATGCTTTTCTGAAGCGCATCCACCGTGGGATCTACTTGGATACTTTCAAGACCGAGCAACCTTGCGGGATCATCCCCCATCTTTTTAATTTGCTCTAAATCCGACTCCAACATAAGCCGTTTTTGACGAATACGTCCCATTTCCAAATTCACGTCCTTCAACTCCGCGCTATCTAACGCAGGAACTCCATTTTTTTCCTTAAAGGATTGAAGCATTAACTCAGATTCTTCGAGTTTATGGCGAATCTCATCGAGTTGATCTGAGAGAAATTTATAAGCGATATCCGTCGTCTGAAGCCGCTGTTGAATGTTCATCGTCATGAACTCACGCGCCACCACATTTCCCAATCGTTGAGCGACCCGGGGATCCCGGTGTTTGATAAAAAGATCGATAAAAGTCGTTCCTTTTCTTTGAATGGGAACAATCGAACCCGCGAGAAATTCGGCCGCATCTTGGTTCGATCGATTTGCCTGATCTTCAGGGACTGATAAAAAAGCGGGGTCTTTACCGAGATCTGCCGCCTCAGCGACACGAAGAAGTAAAGGCTTCGATTGAAGAAGTTGAAGCATGTTTTGAGTCGCTTCAGAACTTCGAGCATCCTCCTGCGTGACTTGCTGAATATTCACGATATTTTTCGGAGGCTCGATATAAAGAACCGTACGAGATTCGTACATTCTCGGTGATTTTTGAATATAGGAAAAACCGGCAAAAACCCCGATTAAAAGAAAGAGTGCAATAATCCACGCTCGCTCCAGAAGTGCCGCAAGGACCTCCTGATAACTAATCACCATCGGATTCGAGGATTCCATTTCAATATTATTGGGAGGTGTCGTCATAGATTCATCCTGTTAAAACATCCTCTCACCGATAACCACCTTATCCCCCGCCTGAACGGAAAAGACTTTATTCTTCTCTCCTTTTCCCATCGATCGAACATCTAAATTCAGCATCATCTCTCTCCCTCCAATTTTACGATAAACCTTAACATCACTCAGATCCGCTAAACGTGTCGCTCCTCCTGCGGTCGCAATGGCTTCCAAAATATTCATCGAATCCTCACCATCCGGAACCGCATAGACCCCAGGACTTCGAACTTGTCCCAACATGGAAAAATCACTACGAGTCATTTGAACCGTCACCGTATCCCCGGCCTTCACGGTAATTTGTCGCACCACATCTTTATTCCGTCCCAAATTTTTAGCGTCATAGCGAATAATTTGATCCTGCCCTTCCGCAGTTCGTTTCACTGTAATTTCTCCAAAATCTCCTGCGCGATTCAACCCCCCCGCCATTCCAACGGCTTCAAGAAGAGTCACCTCATCGATCATCGGAGGAAGTTGATACATCCCGGGGTTTCGAACTGTGCCCAGCATAACAAATTCTCGTTTTGCAATTTGAATCACAATGGTATCGCCGGGCTGCAAAGCAAATCCACGACCCTTTTCATTTCGTGAAATCGATTTTGCTTTCGTATCAATCACGATCACTTTTTCCAAACCATCCACCAGACGCTTCACCACGACACGTCCGAGGTCACCGGTGCGCGTTGCCCCTCCTGCCATTGCAATTGCCTCCATCAACTCCACTGAATCCTGGAGCGGTGGAACCTCATACATTCCCGGTTTTTCAACTTGTCCCAAGACAACGACGTAGCGCTTGGAGTATTCGACAATCTCTAAATTAAAAAGGGGATTAATATAATACTTGGCTAATCTCTTTTGTAAAAGATCAGTGATTTGACCAATGGACTTCCCTTGCACAGAAACCGCATCCACGTATGGCAGATTAATCATTCCATCTTTGCCTACCCGAGTCCGCACATCAAAATCACCTTCATCTAAAAGTCGTACTCTTAAAATATCTCCGACTTGAATCACATAACCATCAGGCGCCCGTAATGTTTCGCTCACTCGAGGGGCCATTCCCTCTCCCATCTGAGAAGCTCCCAAACGAGCCGAAGGGGAAGTTTCTGCCCCTTGTCCCTGATAAGATCCCATGATGCACCAGAGAAGAAGTAAACAAGGGATCAGGTTTTTCATAGATTTTGGAAGAATCACTTTAGTAAGGGACGATTATGCTTAAATCGTACCAAGAGACCAGCCCTAAAAACTCATTTCCTGTGAGATCTTCCTTTATGAACCTCTACAGATCTCCTTCATTTTTCCCTTTTCATCCCCTCGTTTCCCTCGCACTTCCATTTCAGGAATCCCAATCAAGAGATTCCTTTTCGAAAGGGGTAAATAATACCGCCGCTCGAAAAATAAGAAGAATGGAAATAAAGCACATTCGATTCCGATTGAGTTAAGGGGATATTTTTTCCCAATTTCTGTATTTTTATGCTATTTTCAGAATTTAAGAGAATATTTTTCCCAACAATATTAACAAAAATAACGCAAATAAATACATAACCCGCTTGTTTTTAAGTTATTACGTGTTTTTTTAAAATAA
Source organism: Verrucomicrobiota bacterium (assembly GCA_040388725.1). Classification (GTDB taxonomy): domain Bacteria; phylum Verrucomicrobiota; class Verrucomicrobiia; order Methylacidiphilales; family CAMAQI01; genus CAMAQI01. Next base: position 26,045 of record JAZKBH010000138.1, on the reverse strand, counting down.
TTGGCACAGGCATTGCAGATGTTTATCCGTGACGAATTCGATTACTCCACTCTTTAACGACTCAACCCTTCAAAGTCTCAAGTTGACTTTAGATGCGGCCTCACTTCGTCACGGAGCAATTGCCAGCAATATCGCCAATATCAGCACTCCCGGTTACAAGCGCCTTGATGTAGCACCTCAATTTCAGACTGAATTTCAAAACGCCCTCGCTCAATTGAATCGAGGAGAAGAGGCCCATCCTCTTTATCCGGCCAATACCATCCAAAAAGATGCGAGCATTCTTTCGGAAAAAGCCGATGGAAATAACGTCAATCTCGACTCCGAAATGCTGGAGATGACGAAGAATCAAACTCTCTTTGAATTTTCCAGTACCCTAGCCGCAAAGCGATACAATGGACTTAAAGTCGCCATCACAGGGAGAACCTCATGACGAGTAATTTAATCCCGTCCATTCAAGTCAGCAGCAGCGCCCTTCAAGCCGAACGGACTCGACTTGATGTGATCGCCACCAACATCGCTCAAAGCAATACCACGAAGGACATCAATGGAAGTCCTTATCGTCGTAAAGAAGTCATTTTTGAATCATTCATGCCCACGGATGGGAGTGCGCAAGGAAGCGCAGGCGCAACGCCGCAGGTTAAAGTATCCAAAGTCGTAGAGGATCCTAAGCCTTTTCAAAAAATCTATATGCCTAACCATCCCCATGCCGACAAAGACGGAATGGTCTCGATGCCCAACGTCGAAATTATGAGTGAAATGGTCGATATGATTACGGCAAGTCGATCCTTCGAAGCCAACTTGCAAGTCATTAGCACGGCACGACAAATGTTCAGTCAATCGATGAGGATCGCTCAATAAAAGCGAATGTTACTATGATTATCTCTCCTCTTCAAATCGCTTCCACTTTCTCAGGCTCTCCCGCTCAGGCAACCTCCGGCATTTCCACCGGCGCAAATCCTGGTAACTTCAATTTTCAACTTCCAAAAGATGTCGAGTTTCAGCCAACAAATGCGACCACTGCCCCTTTAAGCTCGCTCGGTGTCAATGAGCCGACGACTTTTGGCCACCTCATGCAACAAACTGTTCGGGACGTCAATCAGTCTCAACAAGTTGCCGGAGAAAAAGTGAGAGACGTCCTCCAAGGAGGACCGACTCCCGTCCACGAAGCGATGATCGCCGTGGAAGAATCGAATGTCAGTTTCACCATGTTAACCGAGATGCGCAATAAACTCCTGGAATCTTATCAGGAGGTTATGCGTATCCCGGTTTAGTGATGAAATAAAATTTTAAAAATCGGGACGACAAGGAAGTCGGGAAACGATTTTTAAAAGCGGAGGAAATCATCAAGGACGAAGATTCACTCCGCGTTTCAAAAAAGAAATTGAACGATTCAATTTCTTCGTGAGGCAAAAAACAGAGAGCATGGAGGCTAGGTTATGGACGAAATTAAGAGATCATTAAATCAACTCTGGCAAGGATTGTCAGGGTCCCGGAAATTATCACTCATTGGAAGTTTTGCGGTGGTTTTAGCCGTCTTGATCGGCACGACTTACTTCGCCAGCCAACCTAAATTTAGCCTTCTTTATGCAGGACTCGCTCCCGCAGAAGCTTCTAAAATTGTCGATTACCTTCAGAGTAAAAAAATTCAGTACCAACTTTCGGACGGGGGAACGACGGTTCTGATTCCCGCGACTTCCGTTTACGAAACTCGTCTCTCCCTCGCCGCTCAAGGCATTCCTCGCACATCGGATTCCGCAGGCGGAGTCGGATTTGAGCTGTTTGATAAGCCGACGTTCGGTGTCTCAGACTTCATGCAGCGAGCCAATTACTATCGAGCCCTCCAAGGAGAGCTCGCCCGAACGATTAAACAATTTGACGAAATCCAAGAAGCTCGAGTTATGATCGTCGTTCCGGAAGAACGACTTTTTGTTCGTGAACGCCGAGAATCAAAAGCCTCCGTCTTCGTCCAACTGAAAGCCGGTCGAGTTCTCGCTCCTGGCCAAGTTCAAGCCGTCCGTTTTCTCGTCGCTAATGGCGTCGAAGGTCTACAACCCAATCGCGTCACCGTAGTCGATAACTCCGGCAAAGCTCTCGCTGAAGACGAAAATCTCGCCAGCACCTCCTCCCTCACCAACCGACAACAATCTGCCGTTAAAGAAGCCGAAGAACATCTCCGTGAAAAAGCACAATCGATGCTCGATCAGGTCCTCGGACCTGGAAATTCGGTCGTTCGAATCACTGCAGAGTTAAATTTCGATGCCGTTCAAGAGACATCCGAACGCTTTGATCCTAAAAATCAAGTTGCTCGATCCGAAACGATCAACAACGAAACGAGCGATAGTTCCACGCAAAACGCTTCAGGTGCCGTTGGTACACCTAGCAATATTGAAAATCAAAACGCCACGAATAGTGGTCCTACAACGAAGTCGGTCGTGACTCGCGAAAACAACGCCAACCAATTTGAAATTGGTCGAATTGTCGAAAATCGCCAATACGCCATCGGTCAGGTCAAAAAAATCGGTGTCGCTGTTTTCTTAAATACCCGAAAAGGAACCGGAGCCGCAACGGCAACCGCCACCGCGACCCCTCGAAGCGATGCAGAAAAGAAGTCGCTCGAAGAAATCGTCAAAGCTGCGATCGGCTTCACTCAAAACGACACTCGCAAAGATTCCTTCCAACTCGTGGAAACCGAGTTCAATGATATCTTCGCAAATACCCAACCGACCGGCACGCCCGTCATGGGACAAATCGACAAGTGGCTTCCTTGGGCTTCACAAGGATTCCTCCTCTTGATCGCACTCAGCCTTCTCTTCTACCTCTGGAAGACCGTCAAGTCGACCACCCAAAGCGACGAAGGAGCACGCAGCGAATTCGAAGATCTTCTGGCCCAATTCGAACCCCCATCAGAAGATGATCTCAAGCTTCGCCGCCATGCGACAGAGAACGAAAAAACCGCTGACGACGACCACCTCCACGATGAAGGGGGAAGAAAACACAAAAGAAGAGGGATCCCTGGCCAATTGACTGCAGAAGAGATCTCCAAGTTGATCCAAGACAATCCGTCCAACACTTCTCTTGCGATTCGCCAATGGCTGCTCAAAGATGATAATGCCCCAGAATAAAAGTGAAGTCTTCATAACTCTGTGCTAAAATAGAACGAACCACCATGACTGCCACACAAGACATTCTTTTGGAAAATAATCTCGGTCAACCCGAGATTCCCGAGGCGGGCGCTCCTGTTATCAACCACCTCGAAGGGTGGAGTAAGAACCAAAAACTTGCAGGATTGCTTGTCGTGCTCGGATCCGAAGTTGCCTCAACTATTCTGAATCAATTCGATGAAAAAGAAGTCGAAGAGATCATGAAGGAAATGGCAAAGCTCGACTTTATCTCCATTCCCGTCCAACAGGCCTTAGTCAAGGAGTTTAGTAATATTACTGTTCATGCCGTCACTTCGGCTGCAGGCGGCCCCAATTATGCTCGCATGGTTTTAGAAAAATCGCTCGGAAGTTTGAAGGCGAATGAAATTCTAACCCGGGTCGCTCCCTCCAAATTCCGCTCTCTCGAATCGGGAGTCCTCCGTGAAGTTCAACCTCGACAATTGATGAATCTTTTAAGAAAAGAACAAACCCAAACGTGGGCGCTTGTTCTTTCTTATCTCGAACCGACTCGTTGCGCTGAAGTTCTGACTCTTATTGCCCCGGAACAACGAACCGAAGTCGTCGAACGCCTCGCAGTGATGGAGGCCGTTTCTTCGGAAGTCGTCTCTCAAGTCATGACGATGATTAAAAATCGCCTTCAATTGCGAAACCAAATTGACTTTTCTACCACCGGTGGAACCAAAAATATCGCGGAAGTTCTCAACGTTTTGGACGAGGCGACCTCCAGCCAAATCCTCAATAGTCTGGAAGAAAAAAATCCCGATGTCTCCCGCGCGATCAAGAAGCTTCTCTTCACTTTCGAAGATCTCAACGATCTCGACAAAAGCCAAATGCAACGTGTTCTTCGCGAAGTCGATTTCCAAATCCTTGCCAAGGCACTCAAGACTGCCAGCGAAAAACTCAAGATCCTCATCTTTGGAGCTCTCTCCAAACGTGCGGTGGAATCACTCCAGGAAGAACTCAAGTTCATGCCTCCCGTTCGTTTGCGCGATGTCGAAGATGCTCAAGACAAGATCGTCGAAGCCGTTCGCCGACTCGAATCCTCGGGAGAAATCACCATTGTCCGTAAAGGTGCGGGCGGAGCGGACTCCATCGTCTAACGGGATCTCGCCATGCAAGTTAAGTTTGCCATCCCCTCAAAAATTACAAAAGTCGTCCGGGTCGAAAAAAATGAAACGACCGATCCCGCGCATTTTGATGCAGGATTCAAAGCGGGCTACCAAGCGGGTCAATGGCAGGCGACTCTTGAACAGAAAAAATGGATTGAAACCCAAAAAGTTGAATGGGCGAAATCACTAGAAGCACTTCTCTCTTTGCATCAAGAAGCCAAAACCTTGATTGCGGCAGACTTTCCTTTTTTTGCTCAGACCATTGTTGAAAAGCTTCTCAAAAAGAACCCTTTTACTCCTGAGCAAATCGCAGACGAAATCCTCGCCTTCCTCAAAGATCTCAGTGAAGCGCACTCCATTCGAATTGAATGCGCCCCGCAAGATCTTCAAAGTATCCAAAGTATTTGTGAAAAGACGGGAATGAATCTGGGTCAAGGCAGCGTGCAATGGAAAGCTCACGCCGACCTTGCCTCCGGTGAATACCGCCTCCAAAGTGATCTCGGTTCCGTGGATGGCCGCCTTCAACCGAAACTGGCCAAATTAAAAATCGCTTTGGATGCGCGATGAAAACCCTTCTTAATCCCCTTAAAAAATCGATCCGGGAAATGGATTCTTTTGGGATTTCAGGTCGAGTCTCTAAAGTCGTCGGCCTCACCGTTGAATCCCAAGGTCCTCCCGCTTCCCTCGGGACTGCTTGTTGGATTCGGTCCCATCAGGGCCATCGAATTCTTTCGGAAGTCGTCGGATTTCGTGACAACAAACTCCTCCTCATGCCTTGGGAAGACCTTAAAGGAATAGCTCCTGGAGATGCGGTCCAATCCCTTGGAACTCCTCCGCAAGTTCCCGTCGGCAACCATGTTTTAGGTCGGATGCTCGATCCCTTGGGTCGTCCGATTGATGATCTCGGAGCTCTTCCATTAGAAACCACGTATTCCCCCATTGTTCAAACCGTCCCGCCTCCGACGAAACGCCCCCGCATTCAAAAAACGTTTAAAACAGGGGTTAAGGCAATCGACTCTTTTGCTACCTGCGGCATTGGACAACGACTCGGAATCTTTGCCGGTAGCGGCGTTGGAAAAAGTAGTTTATTGGGAATGATCGCACGCTACGCCGAAGCTGATATCAATGTCATCGCCCTCATCGGAGAGCGAGGCCGTGAAGTTCTCGAATTTGTCGAAAAAGATCTCGGCCCTGAGGCCCTGAAAAAAACGGTATTGATTATTGCGACGTCCGATCAGCCTGCGCTTGTCCGCATCAAAGCGGCCCATACCGCCAATACCATTGCGGCCCATTTTCGCGCTCAAGGAAAACACGTTCTGCTCATGATGGATTCGCTCACCCGTCTGGCGATGGCTCAGCGAGAAGTTGGTCTTGCCATTGGAGAACCTCCCGCCACTCGTGGCTACCCTCCTTCGGTCTTCGGACTTTTTCCTGTAATTTTAGAACAAGCAGGCTGTTACGATCAGGGGGCTATCACCGCTTTCTATACTGTCCTGACCGAAGGGGATGATTGGAATGATCCGGTCAGCGACTGTGCGAGATCTATTCTGGATGGGCATCTTTTACTGACACGCCGTCTTGCTGCTGAAAACCATTATCCTTCCATTGATATTCTTGAAAGTCTGAGCCGCCTTCAACCCGATCTCGTCACAGAAGACCACCGTGAATTGGTCGGAAAAGCGCGTCACGTGCTCTCCATTCAAAGACAATACCGAGAACTCATTGAAATCGGCGCCTACACTCCTGGCAATAATACTCAACTCGACCAAGCCCTTCAAATTTACCCCAAACTCATTGATTTCCTCAGGCAAAGAATCTCGGTAAAAAGTGAGTTCGATGAAACCCTTCGCGCCCTTCAGGGAATTATGGGGGGAGTCAAATGAACGCTCTTCAAATTTTAAAGAAACTCCGAAAATACGAGCTCGAACAAGAAGAACATCGTCTCATGCTTCATCACCAGGACGTCCAATTTCGCCTTCAATCGAAAGAAGAAGCCGAGGTCAAACTTCAAGTCGATTTAGAAGCCAAACAACAATTCCAATCGACGGCTCTCCTTCAACGCTTTGATGCTCACTTCGTGGAATCCGAGCAAAACATCGACCTTAAAACAAACGAACACCTTCTTTCGATCCAAAATCGAGATCTTCAAATTCAAAAAACGCTCATGAGTAAGCAACGCCATGACATGATCGAACGAGTTCTCGAAAATCGCCATCATTCAGAACTTGCGGAGCTGGATCAAAAAGAGAGAAAGTTTCTGGATGATGTCTCCCAAACTCGCTATGCAATGGGAGTGACCTCATGAAAATTACTTTTAAGACCGTCTTAATTACCTGTGTTGTTCTCCTCCTCGCCGTTTTTGGTGGAGTCGGAGCCGTGATGATGACCGTTCTTCTTCCTAAAATTAAAGAAATTCAAGCCAAGATTCCGGCACCGACTCCCGCTCAAATTCCAGTCCCCGGAATGGAACACGCAGGCCCTCCCATTTTGAAGGTCCAGACGACGGAAACTCTCACTAAAACTGCCGAAGAACTTGATCAGTGGTCGAAAGATCTTAAAAAAAAGGAAGAGAAACAGCTCGAAAGAGATAAATCTTTGATTGACCGCGAAGAGCTCATGAAAAATGAGCGTGCGGCATTAAATGTCGAGCGAGATCGAGTCTTAGAACTTCAAACACGGATGGACGAAAAACTTCAAGAGCACAAAAAAGAAATCGAAAGCCGAGTCCTCTCCATTGATAAAGATGAAGATGCGAATCTTCAAAAAATGGCGGATCTTTATGCTCTAATGAAAGTCGACGAATGCGTCGAACTCCTCCGTGGAACTCCCGATGAGCAGGTCGCCAAAATCATCAGTCTCTCCAAAATTAAACGTCAGGCCAAACTTCTTGAAACATGGGCAAGTAAACATCCGGACGATCGAGAGAGAATTCTTCGTATTAACGAAACGATGAAACGCTTTGGAAAAACCACTCCTTAGTTGCTTCTTTTTTCAAGACTTCACGGCTTGCGGGGAAGAGAAGCACCACAAGACTCCCGCACAATTAATTTCGTCGGAATTTCGATGAGTGACTTTTTTGTCATCAATCCCTTCCCTCCCTCCATCTGTTGAAAAAGCAAATTGACCGCGGACTCCGCCATTTCTTGAACCGGTTGTGCCACGGTCGTTAGAGGAGAAACGAGATATTCGCTCAAGGGAGCATTGTCAAAACCAGTCACTGCAATATCTTGCGGCACCCGAAGTCCCGCTTCAAAAATTGCTCGAAGCCCTCCTAATGCCCAATCATCATTACTGAAAAGAATGACATCAGGACGGTTTTTTGTTTTTAAGATCTCCGTCGCTGCCTTCCACCCTAAATAATGCGGCTTCAGGTAACTCGGTGAATTAGGCGATTGTTCCTTCCAAACCGAAAAATGACTGGAAGGAATCTTCGCTTCTTTCAAAACATCACTAAAACCACGAACTCGTCCTTCAATAGAACCTCCTGGAATATATTCAGGGACAACCAAGGTGAATCGACGGTGTCCTACCTCCAGAAGATGAGCAGTGAGATCTCTCATCCCTTGATAAAAATTTGCGCGAACATGCGGGACATTTCGATAAATACGATCCGCTAAAGAAATGACCGGTATTTTTGATTTCAGAAAAATTTTGGTTGGATTTTCTCCCAGCGACACATTCGCCAACAATATTCCTTCGACTTTCGCATCGAGCATTCCTTGACATACAAGTTCGATATTTCCCTCTAAAACCTCACCGATCATCGGCTGATATCCTTTTTGCTGAATTCTTTGAATGCTATACCTGTGACGCTGAATACCAATCTGGAGAGCATCGATCTGACTGATGACTCCAATCAATCGACTTTTCCCTGTCACTAAAATTTGGGCAAATCGGTTGGGACGATATCCCATTTTTTTGGCCGTCTCACGAATCATTTTTAAGGTCTGATGGGAAGTACGACTTTTGGATTTGGGATTAAGCGCCGCCGCAACAGCGGATCTTGAGATTCCGAGTTTTTTGGCAATTTGCTTTTGTGAGATCATAAAACTAAACGATTGAATCAAGAATAAGAGATTTTGCATTCTTTTTTAAATTATCTTTGTCTTTATGGAATTTTTTCTATTCAAATCCGCACTCGTCGATTAATCTTTAAGCAACTATTTTTTGACCTTATTCCCTCAAAACAATCGAATCGACCTGGAATTTATATGTCGGCCCATCAAGAATCATTGAAACAACCTACCACTTTCAATTTTCCGGAAATATGGAAATCAGAACCTCCTACAGAAGAGACTTCTCTTAAAATAAGCCTTTGGGAAAAAGCTCAGGCTTCTCTTCCCGTTTTTAATTTTGGAAGAGATACTTCTTTTATTACAGAGGCAGCGCAATGGCTCAAATATAGCAGCGAGTTTCAACAAGCCCTTCTCGACGCCGCTCAACTTCTTTTTAGTCAGCCCCGTTTTCAAGCCTTGTTTCAGTATCACTCCTATCTGATGAGTCACCCCTCCGCATTTCAAATTCATCCCGCCTCTCGATGGCCTTTTTATGAAGATGAGCCCGACGCCTCTCTTCTCTACCCGTTGATCTTTCTCGCTCACTTTCCAAAGTACGTTGCCTCCTGCAAACAACGGAATATTCCCGACTCGGTCATGTGTGATACTTTACAAGATCTCGATGATCGCTTTCACATTTATCGTTCCAGAAACGAAGGCGTTCGCACATTCCATCGAAGCGCCCCTTGGTTCTCTCAACATTTTTTAGGAAATATTTTTCGTCTGGGCCGCCTTCAATTCACTATTTCTAAATTTCCGTACGATGCCTCTATCTTCCTCGCTCTTTCCGGAGATCATTTGGTAATTCAATGGAATGAAAAAAACAAAACGATTACCCTGGAGAAGGGAGATCTCGGTTCTGAGATTTCCACAGAAACATCTGCCTTTGATCCGACTCCTCTCATCCAAAAAGGAGATTTTTCTCTGGCCATTCATATTCCTGAAATTGGCCCTCTGGACCCTCAAGCCTGTCTCGATTCGCTTCAACAGGCCCGGGAGTTTTATGCACGACACTTTCCGGAAAATGATTGGAAAGGGTTTTACTCCACATCGTGGCTGTACGATCCGCAACTCGCTCATTATTTACCCGAGTCGAATATCGTCCGCTTCCAACGTCTATTTTATCTCTTCGAAGCCCCCTTCACCAATCATGCTCAAATTTTTGAACGTGTTTTTGGTCATTCAAAAACTCCAGATCTTACGATGACTCCAAAAGGCTCGCTTCAAAAAGCCGTTCTCGACCACCTTCGAAACGGGGGCGAATGGAAGAATCGAGGCGCTTTCCTGCCCTTTTAAAAGTTAAAAACATCACTCTCTTCTGATCAATTCTCGAACATTCTTTCGATGACCCGTTTCGCATTCATTTCCCAAGAATGGTCTTTTAAGTATTCCTCCCATTCCATGGGGAGTGACTTCTCAAGCCAATTCTGAATTCCTTGCTCTAATGCCTTTGGGTGATCGGGCTCAACCCAATAGCCGACTCGATAATGCTTCATGGTCTGTTTCAAACACCCGTCTCCCGCAGAAACCAGCGAGGGCTTTCGAAATCCGACGGCCGCACTTAAGACTCCACTTGCCGAGAGAAATGAGGCTCCATAGGGAGTCGCGACTAAGTCACAGGCCTCAAAATAATCTGCCGCAATTTCCGGGGGAATATGTCGAATATCCCAACGACAGCGATCTGTCACAGCACATTCCACCGCCAATTGACGGTAAAATTCTTCGTTTTTTTGTCGCAAGGACTGCGTCGCCCCCGCGATCAGTAAATAAATGTTGGGAAATTTTTGAATCGAGCGAATCAAAAGATCGAGATTTTTATTATCGCGAATATGACCGAAAGCCAGAATGAGTTTTGCCTCTTGAGGAATTTGAAGCGCATCCCTTACTTCCGAGGGCCGTCGTCGAGCTTGGGGAAACTCAAAAGTCCCTTGGGGAATCACCGTCACTCGGCTTGAAATCTTCTTTCCCCCGGTATCCAGGGGAACCTCTTCGTGTTCAAACGCCTCTCGTAAAAATGAATATCCCTGGTGAATACAATACCGGTGCCACCAAAGAGGTCCCACGATAAAATCACGAACGGGCTCGTGAACCATCGCTCCAAAAACAACCCCTTCTTTTTTTAAACGATTCAACGCAGGAGCCCAAAAGGGAGAGAAATACTCTACATACGAAGTAAATAAGACCCGATTGAATTTCTCACGTCGGATGATTTTTTGAAGAATAAAAAAGCAAATGACGAATCGACAAAAATAACAGACAGATCTCCAAATGCTTTTACCAAAAGTCAGCGACTCGGGATCCTTCAATTCCCGCATTAATTGATAATGGCGATCCGATCTCTCCGGATAATGGTCGCCCACTAAAAGAGTAACAGAGACCCCTTGCTCAACCAAAGCATTTGCCTGCAAATGCGCATAATCCGCCAGCCCTCCATGGCTGTAAGGACAATAGATTAATAGTTTCTGTAATGGCGACGCGCCTTCTAAAGTCATCTCGGAAAAAGAATGTCGAGATCTCTTACGGAGTCGAGCAAATCAACCCACTAATCCAATCGACCTGCTCCAGGGTTAAATCGGGATAAAGGGGAACGACAACCACTTGTCGTCCAAAATCACGACTGATCGGAGTCTCATCCGAGGAATAATCCTGATAAGCCGTGAGATCTGCGAGACAAGGGTAATGTAAGGTCGTTTGTACTCCGGCTGCCTTTAAATGGCCTGTTAACCGAGCGCGGTCTTCCATGGAAGAGGCAACCAAGGCCATTAAATGAGAAGCACTTCCTCCTGTATAATCCGTGTAACAAACCTGAAATCTTTTCTGCCGACTCAAGTTTTCGCGATAGCGTCGCACTAACTTTTCTCGACGATCATTTTTCTCTGCAAGCTTCCTAAGCTGAACTCGCCCGAGCGCCGCCCTCATCTCATCAAATCGATAATTAAATCCCTCGGAAACAATATCATAGTAATCCGCTCCAGCATGCCGGTCCCATACAAATCGAGTCATTCCTTGGCAACGCATCTTTTTTAAGGGCTCCACATACTCATCATGATCCGTCACGATCATCCCTCCTTCTCCTGCGGTGAGGTTCTTATTCGAGTAAAAAGAAAAACAACCGATATCTCCACAAGCCCCTGCAAACCGGCCGTGGGGAATTCGGTTCTGAGGATCGTGATATCGAGCTCCAACCGCATGACAAGCATCCTCAATAAGAGGAATTTTATGCTCTCGGCAAATTGCTAAAATTTCAGCCATTCGACTCAAATAACCTGCATAATGCATTACCACGATCGCTTTGGTCTTCGAAGTAATTTTTCTCCGAATCTCTTCGGGATCGATTGTCGGCTCATTTAAACTGATAATATCCGCAAAAACGGGCTTGGCATGAGTCGCACGAGTCATGTTTGCTGCCGCAACAAAATTCATGGCGGGCTGAATGACTTCCGCCCCGTCCCGAGCCCCTACTGTCAAAAAAGCCAAATGAAGAGCCGCGCTGGCATTTGCCACTGCAATGGCATGCTTCACCCCCATTGCCTTTGCAAACTCCGCTTCAAAAAGCTCGACCTCTGGTCCCATGGATAGCCATTTGCTTTTCAAAATACGAGTCACGGCATCGATTTCCTCTGAACCGTAATCCAAATCAAAAAGCGGTATTTTCCAGTAAGTCGATGACATGGCTTTAATTATCGTTTCGCCCAAAATTACGTTTCTGTTCCCGGATTGAAAAGAGTGAAATGACCTCTCTCCCTATTATTTTTATTCCTCCATCGTCTCTCTATCCTCATAAAGGCTTTTCTTGCGCTCCCTCCACTCTCTCCCTAACGATGACAAGATGTCTGCAATCCCTCTTTCCGGAAAACAACGGCGTCACCTTAAAAGTCTCGCTCATCATCTCGAACCTGTTGTCTTCCTAGGAAAAGAGGGAATTACCGATGGTCTGATTGAAGGCGTTCAAAAAGCCCTCCGCGACCACGAACTCATTAAAATCAAATTCGTCGCCTTTAAAGATCAGAAAAAAGAACTTTCTCTTCAAATTGCCGAAAAAACATCGTCGGCTCATGTCGATAACTTAGGACATATCGCGATCTTCTTTAAATCGACTAAAGGCAAAATATCGATGGATCCAAAATCCTAAATTTAACAAACCCGTAGGTTTTTCTTCTCAAAACGAATTTCTTTGATAGTTATTTTTTATGGTTCTCTTCCTTAAGCTCCTTCTCGCTATTGGCTGTGGCCTTGGCATTATGGCTCTTTAATCATGCGTTTTCGGTACGCACGAGATCCCCTCTCTCTTGCCTCATGTTTTCTTTATCTTCTCAATCGTCTCGTTCTTAAACCTCATTTCCCATCCCATATTCTGCATTGGTATTTCAATGATCTCCTTTTGATTCCATGCGCGCTGCCCCTCATTCTTTGGCTTCAACGAAAATTAAAGCTCCGCCTTCATGACCTCCCTCCCACTGCTTCTGAAATCTTTTTCCATCTCGCGATTTGGAGTATTCTCTTTGAAATCATCTCACCCCACCTCATTCATGCGACCGGAGATCCCGTCGATGTGATCGCTTATTGTTTTGGAGGCCTTTTCTCTTGGGTTTTTTGGAATAAGAAAAAAATCATCCTCTCATCTTCTCTCTCTAACTTTAATTTCATCGCTCCTTTTTACCGTAAACTCCAATTTTTATTCGATGGCTATACCCTTCAAAAATGCAGAACCGAATGGATCCAGGAGTTAAAAGGATCCTCAAAAATCCTCGTTCTCGGAGAAGGTCCTGGACAACTCCTCGAAGCATTAATCAAGACATCCCCTTCCTCGGAAATATTTTGCATCGACTCGAGCATTGCCATGCTTCGTGAAGCCCAACGATCCGTAGAAAAACTAAAAACAAATACAGCTCAAATTCACTTTATTCACGCCACTCTTCCCTCCGATAAGCTTCCCGAAGGTCCTTATGATGGAGTGATCACTCCTTTCTTTCTCGATTGTCTATCCGACGAGAACCTTCAAAAAACTATTTCCTTCACGGCTCAGCAGCTCAAGCCAGGAGGTCGATGGCTCCTCTCTGATTTTTGCATTCCCCCACGTGGATTTTCTCGTTGGAGAGCCAAGATAATGCTCTTTTTCGCCTATCGTTTTTTTAAACTCACCACCGGCTTATCGAATCAAAGCCTGACTAATCCCGATCGTTACCTCGCTCAAAACCAAATGCGACTTTTTAAAAGAAAGCATTATCAGCAGGGATTACTCCATAGCGATCTATGGATTAAAAGGGATCACTCCACGGATAACGACCAAACCATCGACAATCCCCGTATCGATTCTACAAACTGATCGAATCCAATTGGCTTCGTGACGTAAGCCATGGCTCCCTTTTTCAAGGCGATATTTTTTTCTTCTTCACGACTGCTGCCGGACAACATAATGACCGGAATTTTTTTAAACACCGGATGGGCCATCAGATCGTCTAAAAATTCGAACCCATTTTTAATGGGCATATTGATATCCATAAAAATGACCCCGATCTCAAAGACTTTTGGGTTTGAATGCCAATGCTCAAGATATTCCATCGCTTCTTGCGCAGTATTGACAGAAACAAGTTCCCCCTTAAATCCGGAATCATCGAACATCTCACGAGCAAGAATCATATCATCCTCGTGATCATCGACCATGAGTACTTTGACCTCTTTCATCCATTCTCCCCTTTCGGTAAAACTTCAGACGCCCGATTGGAAAAAGTAATCGTGAAACAACTCCCTCCTCCTTCTCGCGTCTCATACCAAATTTTCCCGCCGTGACGTTCCGCAATTTGCTTCACAATCGCAAGACCCGCCCCTGTCCCTTCCACTTCTCTTCCCACGGCACGTTGGAATAATTTGAAAATTCGATCCACATGCTCAGGCTTCACCCCTGGGCCACGATCTAAAATTTGGATTCCCATTTGATCCCCACTCTCACTGCGATATCCTTTCACCTCAATACTCGGAGGAACCTGAGGAAGCGAAAATTTCACCGCATTTCCGATGAGATTAAAAATGGC
>JAZKBH010000138.1:0-11678 GCA_040388725.1 Verrucomicrobiota bacterium | reverse complement strand
CCTGCGTTCCCCAAGTCCGATTCACCCAAAGGGCAGGCAGATCTCTTTCAATATCAATCGAGGCACTTTTCGCTTTAATGGCAGTCTCTAACCGACCCAACGCTTCCATCACCATCTCGCGAGCGTTCACAGGGGCAGAAGGGAACTCTGCCCGCTGCACACGCGAAAGTGTGGTGATATCATCCAGAAGGCGATCCAATCGCATCGAAGAAAAAACGATTCTTCTTAAAAAATCCTGTCCCTTCTCGTCGAGTCTTTCCAAATACCTCTCATAAATCAGCCGCGAAAAACTCTCGATTCCTCGGAGAGGCTCCCGTAAATCGTGCGAAACGACATAAATCAACGTCTCAAGATCCTTATTCTTTTGTTCCGTCGTCTCCTCTGCCTTTCTCCGATCCATAATCTCGGATCCGAGCTGTTCGTTTACGCCTCGCATTTTCAATGAGTCCCAATGGGTCTGAATATAGAGACCCACTAAAGTTCCGAATAAAATAGAAAAACAAAAACCTGCCACCAAAAAACCGATGGATAAAAACTGATCTCGACGAATAAAAAACTCCGCTTTGGGAAGAACCATCACTTTGAAGTTGATTCCGTGAAAATAAAACTCTGATAAAAAGGGGTTCTCGCGAATCGAACGAACATCTCCCTCATAATCCTTCAAAATAGCCTCCTCTGCCATGACTTTCGTATAAACCTGCTCTCCCTCTTCTGAAAAAATTTGGCTACAAATGACATTAAAATCTAATCCCATCACCATCCACCAAGGCTTTTGCCCTTTCATCTCAACAACGTATACCAATCCTAATCCCTTTTGATTTTTAGAAATGAGAAAGGGAGAGGTCATCCACACCATGCGATTCCGCTGACTGCTCTCTACCGTAACATTCAAAGACTCAGAAGAGAGTCCTCGAAAGTTTTCTCCTTCTTGACGCCGCTGCACACTCCATTCCTGGGGAAATCCTGGAAAACGTTCAAATCCGAGAATGGCATCCTCATGATCCATTAAGGTTTTGGTCTCTACTCTCCACTCATCGAGTTTTATTTTATCGCGAAGAGAAACCATGAGGCAAAATCGTTCGAGATTCTGAGAAAGAGAAACGAGTCTTTGCTCGAATTTATCCCCCAACTTCGCGGTAAAAGTTTCCAATTCTCGGGTCCAACTTCGCTGCTCATGAATTTGAAAGGATGACCAAAGTGTCATCGTTAAAAGAAACATCGCTGCCGCTGCCGCATAAGGAACGAATGACCAATAAGTATCTCCTTTTTCGAGACAATCTTGAACCCCTCTCCCCAAAATAACTCCCCCCACGACAATTATAAATATGGATCCAGCAACTAAATCAGGGGTACAAAAATAAAAGGAACTCCGCTCAAGTATCGTAATTCTTCCCAACAACAAAAATCCCATGATCGATATCATGAAACCTCCGCTAATCATCATCCAAATTCGTTTACGTCCCATCCATGTAAATGGATATCCCAATCCAAAAAGCGAGATGAGTGAAAATGAAAGAAGCGTAAAATGATCCCATCCTATTTTCTTTAAAAAAGATAATCTTAAAAATGGAATTAAATTTCCCGGCAACAAAGTCTCCAACCATAAAAAAGTCGTCCATCCTAAAGCTAAAAACCCCATTCCTCGCACATACTTGGATTGATTGCGATTTAAGAAAAAGATCATGGCCAAAATCGCCGTAAAATAGAACCCAAAAGCAATTCGACCCTGACAAAAATCCTTAATCCATAGTCCTCGGATGCCTATCCAAAGGAGGCAAACCATCAAAACACTCCATAATAAGATTTGAAAAAGAACGGAAAATCTTTTCCAACCTTGAAATAAAAAGCGGATGCGATGCAGCAAAGTCACTCGTTTTAAATTAATTTGATGCATTCTCCTGACAAGAGATATTCCAAAAACAAATCATGCATTGGAAATACCTGCTCTGAAAGACTCACCAACTGTTTACAGGAGAGAATACTAACCTTGTTTCTGCCTCTTCCTTCGTTCAAACCATATTTTCGGATTGTCTCCTTCTCTGTTCACGACATGCTGATCTCATGATCTCTAAAGGATATATCGGACTCTTTAAAAAACCGATCGACCGCGCAATATTAAATCAAGTCATCGAATGCTGGCTTTCACGCTTTGAACGTGTTGAACAACTTGTTCCTGGCGATGCCAATGGAACCTCTGCTCTTTCCATCAAAAAACCTGAAGAGCTGATGTGGCATCCGAATATGGAATTTCGAGTCACCCAAGGAGAAGAATTCACTTGGGTTTATGTAGGCGCCGGATCCCGAGTCATGGAAACAAGCGGATTTCCCTCCGAGCAAATTTCCATGAGCGTCGATGTCTTTATCGAGCTTCCAGGAATTATCGAAATCATCGACGATATCGACGAGCAACGTCTCAATGAACTTGAAAAAGAGGGAATCCTCTAAAAGGTTAGAGAGGATAAGGTTTAAAAGGCGTTCGAGGCTTCGTCTCCACCACGTGCGGATGAATGGGCGTCACATCAATCTGAAAAACAGGTTTTTTGCCTGTATCAAATAAACCGTGAGCGGAACCTTTCCAATACCGTTCATGCAGTTCTGCATCAGGTCCAACAAAAACTAAGGAACCAGGATCGAGCTTTAAAATTTCTTTCATGGTGATGAGCGTATTCCAAGGATGCTCATCAATCTGAGTAATTCGATAGCCGTAATGGGGACCAGGACTCAACCAACTCACGGAACCATCCCCACTTGGATCGCATCCTTACGTGCCATCCCGCTATTCTCCGTCACAGCTTCCCCTTGAGGACTCGAAGCTTGTTTGAGAAAATCGAGACGTTGTAATTGATGCCGTTGCATGATGGTATGGATATAACCTAAATAAAACGAATCAGGGCAATATCCTCCTTTTAAGACTTGTGCAACGAATTGTTCACCGGAGGACTGAGTAAAAGCAGCCCGATAATAAGCTGATCCCGAAAGAAATTCCGCATAGCCTTGAACCGAATCCGGGAGTCCTTCATAGACACGAAACGATGCTTTTGTTTGGATCCCACGATCGCGGGTTGGCATTAACGCTTTTTCACCTTCCCAGCGTGAATCGAGAGCTTTAATTCCAAAAAAATTGTGATGCTGACGAGCCAGATCGCTCCGTCCATAGTTGCTTTCATAAGCAGCCATCGCAATTGTGGCCGAAGCAGGAATATGATGCGTGACTTGAATCCGGAGGGCTTCTGGAATAATCGAAAGTAAAAAGGCCCGCTCTTCACCGTGTGTGGTCTCCAATACCGCTTGAATGTTCGAAGAATAATCAATGGTACTCGCCACGGTCCGGAGATTTAAATCCTTCAATCCTTGGATATTCGAGTTCAACTCCGCAATCTTTGCCTCCAACCCCTGCACCTCTTCTAAACTTGCCTTGCGTGCTAATTCTTTTTGATAGGCATATCCAACACTCCAGTAAATTACTCCGACCAAGAGACAAACCCCAAAAAACCATCCGACATTCGCCAAAAAGAGAATCCGACGTAAATCAAAAACACTCCAGTGCTTTTGAGGCCCTTCCAGCTTCTCCTTAAATCCCCCAAGCGAGAGAGCTCCTGTAATGTTGTAGGACTTATCCATAAAATCTCCTTCTTATATCAAAACACAAAACAATTTTCTTAATAAACGTTATTATAATTTCTTACGAAAGCAATTACATATTTTTACGTAACAATATTTTCTTTTCCGGTCTGAATTCTATTTGAAGATTCCTAAAAAGAGCTTAAAAACAACTCAAGTGAACAGGATGGATCCCCACTCTCAACGACAAAGCATCTCTCAGAATCTTCTCAATACGAAGTGCTTTTCTCTTAAATTTTTATTGTGCCTTGGGCTTTGTCTGGGGTCATTCTTTCTTTATTCAGAATCTACCTCAGAATTAGAAAATATCAAAAAAATTATTCTCAGTATTAATAAAGATAATACCTTATCATTTACTCAAA
Source organism: Verrucomicrobiota bacterium (assembly GCA_040388725.1). Classification (GTDB taxonomy): domain Bacteria; phylum Verrucomicrobiota; class Verrucomicrobiia; order Methylacidiphilales; family CAMAQI01; genus CAMAQI01. The sequence goes on along the minus strand of JAZKBH010000138.1, from coordinate 7,695 downwards.
AAGGAACTCAAACCGAAGTCATCGCCCCCCGAACTTATAAAAAGACGATCTCTTTTGAAAATGATGAATTTTCAGTGAGCTATGGTCTCGATAATAAAACAGAGCCTATTCTTTTTATTCAGCTCAAGTCTTCCAAACTTCCTCAAACGGCTTTTGAGTTTTCAGGTTACACCCTCACCCTCACCCCAGGCTCAAGTCTTACCCTCAGTCTTGGAGACTCTCCACAAACGCGACGGGTGACCGCCAGTCATTATGGTTATGTTCGCCTCAATCAAGAACTCTTAAAGCCCGGCGTGGCTACCTTTCTTTCTTCTCAAAAACAAGTCCTCACCCCCCTTCTCTATAATGATTCGAGCGAAGAGAAAAAAGACTCCTCTCTTTCTCCGACGCACGAGGCAACGCCAGAAAGTCTTCTTTCGCAAAATCGAACTTCTTTGAAAACAATCGAGCGTCGAAAAATTCAAATTCAAACACTCCGCGAAGTTTCTCAAAGCCAACCGATCACGCATAAAGAAATTAAACCGTTGGTAAAAAAACAAGAAGAACCTTCCATCTCTGAGATTCAAACTCAAAAAAGCCCGGACGAAGAAAAATATCTTCTCCGAGAAAATCAAATCCTCGTTCAACTCTGCCACGGGCTTCAAAATATTCTCGATCAAATCACAAACAATCCCCTCAATGCGGATGAAACATTTCAACTCGGACTCCCCCCCCTTCCTCCTCTAGCGACTCGACCTCCGCAGGCGTCCTATGAATTTTGGATCTCTCAACTCCAAAGTGAAAACAATGCTCTGCGCAAAAAAACACTCGAAACTCGCACCAACCTCCTGAATTTTTTAACCTCTCTTCCGAAACCGAGTTTTCGGCTCACTCCTTTAATACCCGAAAAGGTTCAGGAACAAACGCGGCTTGCCACTCGTGCTTACAAACAGCAAAACTGGGATGAAGCCATTCTTCAATATGAACACGCGCTCAAAGTCGAACCCCACTCCCTTCACCTTCTTTCCAATTTAGGCGTCGTCTATTTTTCTCAAGGAAATTATGATGCGGCAGAAAAAACACTTCTTCAAACCGTTCGACAAGCGCCTCACGACTCCTTCAGTCACTCTATTCTCGGAATTTGTTATCTCCAGCAAGGGGAAATTGAAAAAGCGATTGATTCCCTCTTAATCTCCGTGAATCTCAATCCAAGCGATCCCCAAGCACAGAACTATCTGGCGATGACGTTAACCAAAAAAGGATGGCTGACTCCCGCAGAAGAACATGCCCGAGAATCGATCCAGCTCAACCCGAATTACTCGGAAGCCCATTACAATCTTGCTCAAATTTACGCCAATCAAAAACCAATTTCCAGAGAGCTTGCGAAAAAGCATTATAATCTCTCCGTCAATCTCGGGGGCGCTCGCGACGAATCTTTAGAAACGCTTTTGCAAATCCCCCCACCTACAGCACCGGCCGCCACTGAACCCCAAATTCAAGTGAATCCTTAGTTTTTAGATGGCAAAGAAAAATACCGTTTCACGCAAAGCCGCAAAGTTGCCCAAGGCTCACCCCAAAAACAAAATACATTTTTATAGTTAACATCGTTCCCGAATTTTAGGGAGGCGACTTGGGCCGCTTTGAGACTTTGCGTGAAAAACTGTATTTATGATTCCCTCTTCCGAATCCATTCAAAAAGAATCGGCGTTACAATCAGCACATGAATAAGACTGCTGACCATTCCTCCGACCACAGGAATCGCAATCGGCCGCATCACTTCGATTCCCGTCCGATCTCCACTCAGAAAAGGAATCATCACGAAAGCAAGACTCACCAGAACCGTAGCCACCGTCATGACTTTCGGTCTCAGTCTTAATGCCGCTCCATCTAAAATGGCCTGACGAAGTTCCATTGGATTCAGCGCTGATCCTTTTAATTTAAATCGCTCGGTTACACTCTCCTCCAAATAGAGAACCATCACCATCCCCGTCTGAATGGCCGTCCCAAAAAGAGCAATATATCCGACCCAGACTGCCACACTAAAAGGAGTCCCCAAAAGGGATTGAAAAATCATTCCTCCACTCAAGGCAAAAGGAACAGAAAGAAGCACATGGCTCGCCTCCGTCCATGAACGATAACAAAAATAAAGTAAGATCAAGATCACTCCCAATACGACAGGAAAAATCATGACCAAGGCTTTTTGAGCACGGATTTGATTTTCATATTGCCCACTCCATCCTAAATAAACGCCCGGAGGAAGAGTCAACTCCGTTGAAATTCTCTTTTTGGCCTCATCCACAAAACCACCGAGATCGCGTCCCCGGACATTCGATTGAACAAACCCTCTCAACTGTCCATTCTCTGAGGAGATCATCGATGGTCCCATCACACTTTTGATTTGGACGATTTTCTCCAGGGGAACAGAAAATCCGCCCTGACTCATGACGAGAACTTTTCCCAACATCGCAGGAGTATCCCTCAATTCTCTTCCATACCGCACACGGATCGGAATCCGCTGACGTCCTTGAATCGTGGTCGCTAAAACTTTCCCTCCGATTGCCGTCTCCAAAGTCTCCAAAACATCTCCGACAGGAACTCCATATTGAGCCGCTGCTTCGCGATCGAGATGGAATTCGAGATAAGGAGTCCCTGTAAAACGTTCCGCAATGACATCCGCAGCCCCAGGAACGGTCTTCAAAATTCGCTCCACATCAAAGGCCGTTTTTTGAATCGTATCCAGATTCGGTCCAAAGATTTTTACGCCAAGTTGAGCGCGAATACCTGTCGAAAGCATCAAGACTCGATTTTCAATCGGCTGTAAGAGAGCTGGAACAAACCCCGGAAAATCTTGCATCCGTGCTATAATTTCTTCTCTTATTTTTTGCGACGTCATTCCTTCTCTCCATTCACTCTTCGGCTTGAGTTGAATGGTCGTTTCCAACATATTTGGAGGGGCCGGATCTGTCGCTGATTCAGCTCGACCCAATTTCCCAACCGCTTGATCGATCTCAGGAATCTGAGCTAAAATCTGATCTTGAAGTGCCATCACTCTTTTGATTTCCGGGATCGAAACCCCGGGAAGGGTCGTCGGCATAAAAAGAAGCATCCCCTCGTTTAAAGGAGGCATGAACTCTTTTCCCAAACGGGTCGCCCAACTTACACTGAAAATAAAAAGTCCCGCCGCACAGAAGAGAACGATGAAACGACGTTCCATGGCCCACTTTAAAGCAGGAAGATAAATTCCCAAAAGTCCACGCATCAGCGGATTCTCATTCTCATCGTGCAAATGCCCGCGAATCAAATAACGGCAAAGCACCGGAACAAGCGAAAGCGCCAAAAAAACAGAGCCCATCATCGCAAATGTTTTTGTGAAGGCCAAGGGATGAAAGAGTTTTCCTTCCTGTCCCTCCAGCGCAAAGACGGGAACAAACGCCAAAAGAATGATCGCCATCGAATAAAAGAGGGGACGCCCCACGAGCCCGATGGATCTTATGATAATTTCAGGCAAATCCTCAGGATACTTCAAGCCAGGACGTTTTCCTTCTTGCACAAATCGGGCTTCACGTAAGACCGCTTCTGTAATGACGATCCCCGCATCCACCAAGACTCCTATTGCAATCGCAATTCCTGAAAGTGACATAATATTGGAAGTCACGTGAAAGAGATCCATGAATATAAAGGCGATTAAAATAGAGAGAGGCAAAGGAAGGGTGACCACCAAAATACTTCTTAAATGCCGAAGGAAAATAATGTGAGCCAGAGTCACCAGAATAATCGCTTCGATTAACGTAACTTTTAAAGTATCGATCGCCCGATGAATGAGTTCTGATCGATCATAAAAGGCACGGATTCGAATTCCCTCAGGAAGAACCGATTGAATTTCCTCTATTTTATTCTTCACGCCTTGAATCACTTCAAGAGGATTCTCTCCATAACGCATCACAATCACACCACCAACGATCTCCTGACCATTCCGATCTAAAACGCCGCGACGTTCTGCTGGACCCATGGAAACCGAAGCCACATGTTTCAGTTGGACGGGGCGCCCTTGAAAATAGCCGACGAGTAATTCTTCTAAATCTTCCGGTTTCTCCACCAATGCAAGTCCACGCAAAGTCCACTCACGACCTTCGCTCTCCACCACCCCACCTCCGACATTCCGACTTCCATTCACGACCGCCTGACTGACTTGAGCCAATCCTAATCCATAAGCACGAAGGGAATCGGGACGAACGTCGATTTGATACTGCCGCACATAACCGCCCAACCCTGCAACCTCAGCCACTCCGGGAACTCCCGCAAAAGCATAACGAAGGGTCCAGTCTTGGAGCGATCGCATCTCCCCTAAATGGAGTGATTTTCCTTTCGATCGGGCTTCCGAATCATCCAAATAATATTCGTAAACCCATCCCAATCCCGTGGCATCTGGTCCCAAGGAAGGAACCACACTCTCTGGAAGCTTGAAAGGAAGCGCATTCAATCGCTCCAAAACACGGGCGCGGGCAAAATAAACATCCACCGAATCCTTAAAAATCACCGTGATCATGGAGTATCCAAAAGAGGAGCTTGCACGAACATTCTGAACCCCTGCTAAGCCTTGAAGTGAAGAACTTAATGGAAACGTAATTTGATCTTCCACTTCCTGCGCAGAGCGACCATTCCACTCAGTTAGTACAATGACTTGATTCTCACTCAAATCGGGAATTGCATCGATTGGAGTTCGATCCAATGCTCGAATTCCCCAGAGGGTCACTCCGAGAAAAAAAAGAAGAATGACGAGTTGATTCCGAAGACAAAATCTCGTCCAGTTTTTTAAATTCATTTCAATCCCTCCCCACTCACTTCTGTCCGAGGAGTTCTGATTTGCGCCTCAGCATCCAATAAAAAACTTCCCTCAGAAGCCACTTTCTCTCCTTCATTTAATCCTTCAATAGCGACCCAAGAACCATCATCGGTCTTTCCTTTTTCCAAAACCTTTATTTCACGCGCATCAAAAATACCTTCCCCCTTTTCCACATAGACTAGTGCTCTCGTTCCCGTTTCAATCACGGCTCCCGCAGGGACCGATAAAATCTCTCGGCCTGTTTGATGAAGAATCGCCGTGGCGCTCATCTGAGGAAGGAGTTCACGCTTCGGATTTTCGACTTCAATTCGAACCATACGAGTACGAGTCTCCATTTGTAAAACTTGATCTAAAAAAACGACTTTCCCCTCAAACTTTTTTGCAGGATTGGATGGAGATTCAATGAAAGCCCGTTGACCTAATTGGACATGCTCGAGATCTTTTTCAAAAACTTGCCCGACAAACCAGACCCGATCCAAAGGCGTAATATGAAAAACAACGCTTTCCAACGTAATGCGTTCACCCGTGTGGGGCAACACTCCGACAATGGATCCTGAATTCATCGCATAGACGGTGATCAGACTCTTCACCTTCCCCTTTTTCTCCAACTGCACTAAATCATCTTCCGTTAATCCCGCTCGCAGCAACCGGGTCCTCACCGTCTCAATTTGCGAGGTGACCAAACGTCGTTCATAAAATGTGCTCAGATATCGACTTCTCAACATCTCTAAATATTTTTCCTGATCGAGAATCGCCTCTTCGGAATAGATTTCCAAAAGAGGAGCTCCTTTTTTAACTTCAGTGGTATTGTAAGGAATCAAAACGCGTTCAATTCTTCCGGCATAAAAGGAGGTCATATCGATATGACTATCCGCAATATAGGCAATCGATCCAAAAATCCTTAAGTCATCCCCCATTTTTCTTTTTTGAACGGAAGTCACTCTCACTCCTGAGTTTTGAATTTGATTGGAATTCAAACGAATCTCTTGAGATTTTTTGCCATCGGATTTCTCCATCTCCTTCTCTTCGTTTTCCCGAACAGGAACCAATGTCATTCCGCAAATAGGACAATTCCCCGGATGATCCTGACGAATCTGAGGATGCATGGAGCACGTATACATTTGCTTGAAATGCACATGTCCTTCTTCTTTTTTACTGCATCCAACTCCCAGAACGGAAAACAATAAAAATATCCCACACGCCCGAAATAATACTGGAGAAAATAAAAATCTTTCTTTCTCTGCCTTCGACTTTGTTTTTTCTGGGTGACTCAATCGGTTTCTCATATTTTTCTCTTTTTAAATTTAAAATTTCATTCTGAAATTCAGACCAAAAATCAATCCATAGGACGACATTCCTGATCCCTCACTCCACAAATCTCGACGCATTCCATAAACCTCTGTTTCCCACGCCCGATTCCATCGATAGAGCACACCGATCTGCGCTCTGTTTTCTTCCAGACGGCCCCCGACCAGATCTAAAAACCATTCATCGCTCAGATAAGGAAGCCATCGCTCCGAAAAAACGGAGGTTTCTAAACGAACGGCATGGCGAAAATCAGAAACTGTTTTCCCTTCACGATCTCCCGCATCGAAACGCTGCTTACTGATTAGATTCCACTTTCCATAAGGAACTTTGACCGTGGCAACGACAAACCCTCGATGATCCGTCATTAAGTTTTCCTCTGCATCCCATTCCATCTCTCCATCATAACCGACTTGAAAATCGTATCTCGGCGAATAATGCCAAATCAGAGAAGGAGTAATCTCTTCGCTTCGAAAAGCCGTCCCATTCCCGGAAGAAAGCCTCTCTTCATTTTCCAATAAAAGCTCCAGTCCATAGTCCAATCGTTGAGAAATCCCCTGACTACTCCAAAACTCAAAGGCACGGCTCTGCTGGGCATTCAATGAGAATGTCAGGAATCCAAGAATGAATCCAATCCACTGTACAACTTTCATTTCATTATTTCCTTCTGGGAGGGACGAGATCCTTCGAGTCCAGCATGTAGCAACATCTTGGACGATGGAATGGACACCAACTTAAAAAGAGAATGGCATCTCTGAATACGGGAAATGGGATAAATGATGCCTTTGTGAAGCTGTGATTGGTGGTGTTCATACGATTCTTTCGTGGAGAGCAACGCTGGACTCGAAGGATCTAGTCCCTCCCGTTTTTAAATACAAAAGTCCACTTCTGATGAGATTTGAATAAAGATCCCGACGCCAAGAGGAGAACGGGAAATGAAAGAGAATTTAATTTCTCTTTTTAGTCAGAGCGGAATTCAAAACCTAAGTCAGCCAAACACAAAAATAATCGTGCACCGAAACAGAGGCAGAAAAATGCTCCTTTGGAGAAAGGAAAATCGCGGATGAAAAAATTCTCTCACGAATTGAATCCAAAAAATGAAATGCGGTTGCAGGAACCACCGCTTGGCGCCGAAGATCCACTTTCACTCCCGCTTGAGAAAAAGTCCTTTCCTGAATGACTCGAGGAATCACCGTCACAGATGAACAAGAGCGTACAGGAGGACAAACAGGAACATCTCCACCACAGCAACAGGTTCTTTTGATCTGAACCTCGGAATAAGAAATAGCGCCACCTTCAGCACAAAGGCTGAGAATCAGGAGGAATACGAGGAGCCATCTCATTCAAACAATGTAACCTCTTTAATTCTAAGAGGCAAAGGCATTTTACTTCATACCCTCAACCATGAGTAAACCTGAACGCTCATCTCTCTTATTTCATCCCAGATTTTTCATTAGAAATAGATTTAATAGGTAAACCCAAAAATATTTTACTGAAAGGGATAGGGAGGGCCGAGGCTCCGAGGCCGTGCTTCTGTTACCTCTTAAAAAAAAGGCCTCGGAGCCTCG
>JAZKBH010000137.1:46257-82859 GCA_040388725.1 Verrucomicrobiota bacterium | reverse complement strand
TGGGAAACACAATAAATGCGATCACATTTTCCGCTAATACTCTCGAGTACGGATGGCTGGTATTTGAAATTTTATTTGAAAACCATCTCTGTGCCATCGGAGAGGAATCTGCCGGCGTTTCGTAAACACTCATCTTCTCCGTGGGTTCCAAAAACTCCATCAACCGGTACCGATACCGTTGCAAAGAGGCTTTGGTCGACTTTTGAAGAAAAAGGGGAAGCGAGGAATCTTTTCCATATTCGATGTAATACCCGCAGGAATTTAAATAGGCGTTTAACTCTCCACTCCCTAATTCCGAAGGATTTTCGGTGAACCCCAAATAAGCCTGAAAAAATAGGCAATGGGTTGGACTTGGAAAAGTTTGATGCAAAAGATCCGATGACCGTCCGCTAATAAAATGCAAATCGGACCTCCGAAAGTAAGTCTGGGGGACAGCGGTGGGTGTGACAGAAGTACAAAACTGTTTTTCATCGTAGCTATAAGCATCATAATAGGCATTTAATGTCGCCTGACTCAGACGTCGATTGATGGTTTCCAAAGCGGCTCTGACTTCTTTAAAAGTACCGACTTTATTTTCTGTTTCCTTCCATAATTTTCCAGTGCTTCCGACAATTGAAAATATCATCAGCATCAGCAACATTAAAATAGAAGTGGCAACCAGAACTTCGATTAACGTAAAAGCTCTTCCTCGCCAGGCTCTTTTAAAGGAACCATTTTGATTTCTTTTCACCATTCTCATCTTCCATTGTTCGAAATGACGATTGAATAAATATTTGTAAATCGTGGTGAGGACCTGCTGGTTATATAACTCTTCACCATCGCCATATTTTCACTCATCGAAGAGGTTCCGGGAACCACGTAGTCCCGGCTGATCGAGTTCGAAACACAATAAGCATAATTTTTTGCGGATGAATCCATCATCTTCCCCCGTTCGTCAAAAAATAACAATTGCTGGGAAGGAAGAGGCGTTTTGGATGAATTCACCAATACGGAAAAATCACTTTGCAGGGCAATCGCTTGGATTTGTTGAAATATTTTGGCCTGAATTTCAGTATCGGCTGCACTTTGAAAATTTTTAAGCCCTATGGGAAGCAATCCCACAAGCGTGATGAGAGCGAAAGACGTTACTCCTAGCGCAATAACCACTTCCATTAAGCTGAAAGATCGAAATATCCCTTTATGCACGAATCTTCCTTTTAAATAAATTCCCTTACTTACCGCAAAAAAGGGTATCAGCTTCTCTCATCCCTCTCAACCTATTATCACCAGGCTTCTCCTGATCCGCATACGCCTGACATTTTAAGCAAAGTTCCGCCGCTTTAAAGGCATGCTCCTGAGTCATCGCGATTTCTGTGCGATTCAGACAATCCAGGATCAGCTCTCCGAAAAAAGGAAATCCCACTTTTCCTTTTACATTCAAAAGAGTCTCCTCTTGATCTGTTACTAAATAAACATTTTCTCCTTCCACCGATCGTGCGATATCAATGTATTTTCGAAGCTCGATATATCCTTTGCTCCCGAGAATAATGGTTCGGCCATCTCCCCAACTTCCCAGTCCGTCCGGGGTCAGCCAATCGACCCGATAAAAATTCCGAGTTCCATTATCTCCTAACAATGTCGCTTCCCCATAATCTTCCAGTTCAGGATAATCCGGATTATTAAAATTTCCCGTCGCGGCATGTGTGACAACCGCATCCTTTGCTCCGGAATAAAACAAATATTGTTCAATCTGATGACTACCAATATCCGCCAAAATTCCTCCGTATTGCCTCTTTTTGAAAAACCAAGAAGGACGGGAAGCGGCCGATAAACGATGGGGTCCCAATCCCAATACTTGGACCACTTTTCCAATAGCCCCCTCTTGAATTAACTGACCCGCATGCACCGCCGATTCAACGTGAAGCCTTTCACTATAATAAACCATATATTTGCAGCCCGTTTTTTGAACGGTCTGCCGGGCTTCGGATAATTGATCCAAATCCGTAAAGGGGGTTTTATCGGTAAAATAGTCTTTTCCCGAATTCATCACTTTAATTCCCAAAGGGCCTCTCTCATTGGGAATTGCCGCGGCAGCGACTAATTTAATTTCCGGATCGTCCAAAATAGCATTCAAGGAACTCGCACATTGGACATGCGGATAAGTTTTACAAAATTGTTCCATTTTTTGGGGATCGGGATCATAGACATATCGAAGTTCTGCTCCTGCTTCGATCAATCCGTTGCATTGGCCATAAATATGACCGTGATCCAGCGCGACAGCGGCAAACACAAAATCCCCCCGATTGCACACGGGCTTGGATTTTCCGCGGGGGGCGTAATTCATTCCGTCTTTTTTTTGTGTCATAATGTATTAAAAAGATTTTGAAAAATCGTCACTCGCCTTTTTTATCATTTTTTTCTTCAAAGTGGATTTTGAAATCTTCTTTTTAAGAAAGGCCTGATATTTTTTGCTATCGAGCGGCAAAGTCACAGTATCTTGGATAAACGAAGAATAAATCATGGCATTTGCGAGTTCGACCGAATGGATGCCCTCCTTGGCCGGAGCCAACAGGCTTTCCCCATTTAAAATGGCATTTGTAAAATTTTTCAAAATTCCCACATGCTGTTCTCCCTGTCCACCCTGAATGGGGATACTGACGTCCCACACTTCAGGCTTTGTAAAACGTTCTTTCGTCGACCGGCTAAATGCGGACATTTCAATTTCATTTCGGAGATATTCCAACTTCCCTTCCCCCAACACGATTCGTCCCCTTTCTCCTACAATTTCCAATCGGTTTGTTCCCGGTGCCTCTCCGGTGGATGTAATAAAAACCGCCGTGCACCCGTTACGATATTGCATATACGCGGTCACATTATCTTCGACCTCAATATTGTGATAAAATCCCATCTGACAAAAAGCCCGAATTTGGTCGGGCATACCGAACATCCATTGAAATAAATCCAAATTATGAGGACATTGATTCAGCAAAACGCCGCCTCCTTCCCCTTTCCACGTCGCTCTCCACCCCCCCGAGGCATAATAAGCCTCACTTCGAAACCAATTCGTGATAATCCAGTTGATGCGTCGAAGCTTTCCAAGCTCCCCATTTCGAATCAATTCCCGAACCTTGATGTAATGCGGATCCGTACGCTGATTAAACATTGCTGCAAAAACTTGTTTTTTGTTGGAATGTGCCGCAATCAATTTTTCGCAGTCCGCCTTATGGACCGAAATCGGTTTTTCCACGAGAACGTGATATCCTCTTTTTAAAGCATCTATTCCTATGGAAGTATGTTCAAAATGAGGCGTTGCAATTAAAACGGCGTCGATCAATTTCGATGAAAATAAATCCTCGGGACTTTTGAATTTGGGGATTTCCAATAGTCCGGTACACTGTTCGATTTCTTTGTCACAAATCGCCGTGAGTTCCAAATTTGGAATAAGCCCCTTTTGAATGGCGTTCGCATGCGCTCTTCCCATTGAACCCAATCCAATAATTCCTATTCGTACTTTTTTCACTATTTTAAATTTATCATATCTCTCCTTTCACACAAGATGGGGAGTGCTCACTCACTATTCAAAATCGCTCATCAAATGCAAAAGAGAGGATCGAGAAAATAAAGAAAACTTTGGCATCGATATCCGGATCCAGAGGATAAAATTCTTAAAAAGGCACAACCCATCGCTGATTAAAAAATCAGTCTCTTTTACCTTTTTTCTCGCTTTTCCTATTTAAATTTTATTTATCCCCCCATCCTATTATCGATGCAAATCCTGTATTTCCCCTTAAGTTGAGGTCTATTCGACTGATGAGGAGAATTGCTCCCTTGAAATTCTATATAAGATTCAGATTGATTCGAATGTCGCTCATCATAAGAGTGTTTTAGAATAAAATTTGAGCGATTATGAATGAGGGAAGTGATTGCGATTCATTCTCCCTTCGCCTTTATTTAGTTTATTCCCTTCAAGTCTTAACAAAGGTTTTTATGTATTCATTTAAAAATAAACCCCCTTTTTTTCTCTTCGTCGTCGTTATTGCTTTTTTTGCTCTTTATGCGAATTCTGAAACGACCCCCTTTGCAGATCGAAAGGTCGTCGCGGTTTCTATGAGCGTGGCGAGAACGCCATGGATCTCAGGAAGCTGGAGGACTTGGCAAAATGGAGGCCATTCTCCCGGTACAAAAAATGCGGAGGGCCGGCGAGATATTTGCTCCATGTATTATCCTTCCATCGGTCTCTATGATTGTTCGGACCCGGATTACATGGAATATGCCTGCCAATTAATGAGCATGTGCGGTTTTAACGCCATCAGTTTTTTTTATCCTAACACGACCGATGCCTGGCATGAAAACACCCAACGACAGTGGCATGCGGTGATGAAGCGGTATGGTTTGCGCGGTTTTCCTCGGACGCAGGAAAATTGTACTTTGGACGATTTGGATTTTCTTTTGGATCTTTATCAACCGATCCAACTCCATGTGGGAACTCGACCTTTGATTTCCTCTTTCTTTAGTGGGATCAACCCCGAGGCTTTGAATGATTGGAAAAACTCCTTTTCAAGCCAGGATCGTCCCCTGCTGCTCCATTGGATTCATCACACCATGCCTTGGCCATATGACGGAGCATTTGATTGGGTCGGTGACTCCATGAGCGAAAATTATTCCAAAAATCGAACTCCGTACGTACGCTATTATGATGCCGCACAAGCGCGGGGAGGATATGAAGCGTGTGTTTCTCGCGCTCAAAAGTTGATCGATGAAGGAACCATCGGTTATTATGCGGAAGGGATTAGTCCCGGTTTCAATGATCTTCCTGTCAACGGTTGGGGAGACGATGGTCCGCATTATATTGAGCGGGCAAATGGGGAGACCTATCGTTATCGCTGGATGCGAGCGGTCTCCAATGGCTATCCCATGATTTTTGTTCCCACATGGGATGATTGGGCCGAGGGTTCAGGCATTGAACCGACGGTCGAATTCGGAAATACGTATCTGGAGATTACCCGCCAGTATGTGGCGCAGTACAAAGGGATCACATCTCCTACGGGCAATTTTGATGTGCCGCAATGGATTTATAAGATTCGAAAAGTAACCTCCGATGAGGAAATTCTGGCGGATATGGAGGAGGCCTGTGAGCTGATCCGAAACAAGCAATATCTCCAAGCCGAGAATCTGGTCAAACCCTATGTAACTCCACTTGGAATCATGGAGAAAAAGTATTTTGAAGTTCCTCCTGTTGTCAATGTCAGCGGAGCTCCTTCGAATCGTCTGACGAATAAAACCTTCACCCTCTTTCTGGATGTAAATAGAGATACGGGTTTTTGGCGCACCAATTCTGTTTCTGCCTTCAATTCTTTCACGAGCCGCGGAGTTTCTATTCCCATTTCAAAAACGACCACCGTGCAATATTACGCCTCGGGCAATGGGATCAGCAGCCCCACAAATTCTGTCACCTACGTCATCGACACTCAGGCTCCGGAATTAAAGATCACGCCCGGAACCAGTGTGCGATCCACAAGTCCTCTTTTGGTAAAAATGGGCGTCGACTCAGGGAAAGGTTCATGGAGCACCAACAATTGGGCGACTTCATTTTCTTTTGAAGGAACACAGAATGAACTTCTTCTCTCGGAAACCTGTCGTTTTTGGGCCAGAGCAAAAGATGCGGCCGGAAATGTCACTCCCACGTATCGCGCGACATACACGATTCAGCCGCAGGAATTCACCTCCCGACCTTTTATTGAAAGCAATGGTAAGGTGGTTATAGAAGCCGAACACTTTCTGACCAATCGTCCGGGAAGCATGACCGCCTCCGGAAGTCGATTTGAGGTATCGAATAATTTTACCGGCGCTTCCAATGGGCAGGCCGTTCAATCGACTCCTAATAATGGCGTCAATACCGGACAGGAAACTTGCGGTCCTCGTCTCGACTTTCCAATTTATTTTCAAAATACCGGAACCTATCATGTCTGGGTTCGATTCACTGGTCCCAATAAAGGCGCAGATTCCATTCATATCGGATTGGACAGTACGGCGCTAACCAACCGCAACGGCCTTGACGGAATGGAGGCCCCCCGAATTGGAAATATTTTTGGGTGGGAAGATCAAAGTCATGGTTCTCGCGTGACCATCATCGTGGGAACTCCCGGCGAGCATCTTTTGAATCTTTGGATGCGAGAAGATGGAGTCGTCGTCGATAAAATGATTTTGACTCGTGATGACTTCTATATTCCAGGAGGCATTCTCGCAGAAAGTCCTCGAGGCTTTTTGCCTTTTTTAGAAAAGGATGGTGTTGTAACGATGGAGGCCGAGCACTTTTCAACTATGAAACCCGGGATGGAAATTGCGAAAAATAATGAATTCGCCCTCGACATGGGAATGGCGGAAGCGTCCGGAAAAGGCGTGATGCGTGCGGTGCCGGATTTGGGCGTGAATACAGGCATGTCGACACAGGGACCTCGCCTGGATTATCCCATCCATTTTACAAATAAAGGAACCTATTACATTTGGGTACGGATGGCTGCTCCTCGTACGGATGGAGATACGATTCACGTGGGATGGGATGACGCCCTGTTAACCAATCAAAATGCCGCGTACGGACTTACCTCTCCCTGGATGAACCATACGCTTGGCTGGCAGGAGTACTACAATGGGACACGATTTAAAGTAACGATAGGAACCGTGGGCATCCATACCCTCCATCTTTGGATGAGGGAAGATGGAGTCGCCGTGGATAAAGTGGTGATGACCCGCGATGTGAATTACAAAGCCACAGGCGGCGGTCCTGCTGAAAGTCCAAGAGGTGAGCCCTAATGAGAATCTTTACTCCTTGGTAATAAAACACCTTCCTATGCTATATCGATCACTTATGCACTTGTGAATGAAGAATGGCATCTTTTCAAAACTCAGTGTCAATTTATAAGTTATGAACTTTTTTTGAGAAAATTTAAATTTCTTAAATGCAAGATTTTATTGGCGTGTAATTTACAGCGCCTTAACCCATAAAGTGAGACTTCCTAAACTTACCCATAAGTTGAGGAAATCGGTCAACGTATGGTGCCAGTCACAATGATGACTGTATATAAATCTTAAGCCGTACGCATCGGCATAATCACGTACAAGAAAGGCTTGCTGTACTTGATGACGCCGGGGCTGAGCTCGTCGATGAAGTCGAAGAAAATTTCGTCGGCATCGATTTGGCGAAGGGGGTCTTGAAGATAGGTCGGATTGAAGGCGATGGAGAATTCTTTGCCTTTGTAATTCACGGGCAATGATTCTTTCGCTTCTCCGACTTCAGGTGTATTGGACATGATGTCCAAATTGTTTTGGCTGAAGCTGAGACGGATCGAGTTCGTTTTATCATTCGAGAGTAAGGAGACACGACGGGTCGCGTTCAAGAGAAGTTCGCGCTCAATGATGACACGATCTTTGGCTTCAGGAGGAATGACTTGTTTGTAATTCGGGTATTTTCCTTCAACTAATTTGGAAACAAGGAAGGTTTCACCGAGGTCAAAAGCAATTTGGTTATCGGAGAGTGAAATGGTGAGGGGTTCATCTTGACCGAGGATCCGTTGGAGTTCATTGACCGCTTTGGTCGGGAGAATCGCATCGGTCTCGTTTCCTTTGGCAAATTCCATTTCATGCTCAACAAGCGCTAAACGGCGTCCATCGGTCGCAACCATGGTCAGCTTGGCATCGTGGAAGCTCAGAAAGACCCCGTTAAGGACGTAACGGCTCTCGTCGTTGGAAATGGCATAGGCCGTGCGGCGAAGCATGTCACGGAAGGTTCCTTGCGTCATTTTGAACTGACGAGCTCCTTCGGTTTTGGGGAAAGCAGGAAAATCTTCGGAAGGAAGACCGAGAATTTTGAAATAGGAAGAAGCGGCACGAATCGTGGCTTGATTCTCATCGTTGACTTCAAGAGTCAATTCGACAGCGGGAAGTTCACGAATGATGCTGAAGAAACGTTTGGCGGGAAGAGTCGTTGTGCCAGGCTTAACGACTTCGCAGGCGATGCTGGCTCGGATCCCCATATCGAGATCGGTCGTTGAAATGGTAAGTCTACCGTTCTCAGCAACCAGGAGGGCATTTCCTAAAATAGGAAGGGTTGTTCTGGAGGCGACGACGTTTTGGACCATTTGAAGTCCTGCGATCAATGCTTCTTTCCCGATGACACATTTCATAACATTTATTCCATTTCAAAGACGGTTATTAGAAGATGGTTTTATTTCTTTATTTAAAAAGAAAGGTAGAACCTTCTTCTTCTTCTCGTGAACAACTCGCCAAATCTGTTCTAATTTACTGACCTCGTAAGAGTTGCCCACGAAAACAAGTCGTGAAAAAGATGGGGAATTTATATCAGAGGGAAAGAAAAAACTCATCGGGAGCTTATTTATTCTTACTTCTTCGTTCCTGGGCACAAGTTATTCACAAAGTTATTGAAAAATCCCCTGATGTCTCGCACAACGGCACAAAGAACTCAATGTAAAGCCAGTTTCCAGCAATAAATCAAAGAAATTGAAATATTGGTTTTTAAAACAAAAGTCCCTGTCTTTCTTAGCGTCGTTGTGTCTTCGTGCGAAACACTGCCTTTACCGTTTTAAAAAGTCATTCGGGTCTTGGACGCGGTTTTTACCGGTGCCGGGGGTCAGCATCATCTGATTGTAGATACTACCCGTATTTTGTTGGCGATTGTTCTGATTTTCGAAGACGGAGCGGTTGAGAGATGGATTTTCAAGCATCTGAGGCGTTTCGATCGGCTTAATCATTTGGATCGTCGGAAGACGGTTGGCGGTCTCCGATCCGAATTTATCCCGATCCATCTCTCGTATCGATTGATTTTGGTTGAGATAAGGATTTTTATGATCTTCGTCGAGATTGGGGTGATTTAGGTCGTTCGGCATCGTGATATCGCGGCCGAAAGCTTTATCATTGGAAGGGGAATTCAGGTTTTGTTGAAGACGTTCCCGGCGCATTTTTTCGAGGAGATCGTCCTTTTTAAGATCATTCTCCTCGTCTTTCTTTCCCCCGGATTCCATCTGTTCGACGGCGGAACGGCTCTGAATTTCCCGGCGCTGTTGATAAAAGGAGTCCTGAGTAAATCCCGAGATCGATGGCTTGAATGTGGTATCGGTAGGGAGCGATCGAGGAGATTCGATTTTTGCAGGGGCTTTCGGGCTTTCTTTTTCTTTATTAGTGAGGAGGTTGAACTTTTCAGGATCTTTCGGTTTTTCAGGATTCGGCTTTTCGATCGCTTTGAAGGGATTGACCTTAGAGTCTGCATCGGCGCGTTGATTTTCCTGAAGTTTCTGTTGCTCCTTGATGTAAGTTTGAAGCCACTCTTTGTCCTGAGGTTTGCCCTCAGAACTCGTCGTCGTTTTTTCTTCCGCGACAGCGGAGGAGAGAAGGCCCATCCCGATGAGGAGGGAGAGAGAGAGACGGTTCATGGAAATACTATAAAGCAAAGTGGGATAAAGGCGAAAGGCAATTTCACACGGAGTGAACGGAGGTAGCGGAAGAATACAATTTTAACATGGTGCCGAATCCGTTGGGAACGGATGAGACGATCGAGTGCATACGAGAGGCTGCAGGACGCAGCCAGAGTGAGGTGGGCGCCGAACGAATCATTATGGAGTTAGAGAATTACTCCAGATGTCACAATCAGAGAAAAATAAAGCCCATGCAAAATTTACATGGATATAAAAAATGCAGATACAAGGGATAAAGCCTAGTTTCTAACAAACTATAAGTCTCTTATTTTAGTTTGTGGGAATCCTGTTTTGACGACTTACGGGTGATTGACTAATGTAGAGGCATGTCCAATGCACGTTTTAAACCTGTTGATAGAGCGTCCCTTTCGGATGTTTTGGAGTTGGAGAGGCGTTTGGGGAACGTGACGGAAACGAGCGGACTTTCATTGGATCAATTTCAAGGGAAAATAACAGAGCTTATCCAGAAGGGTCAGAAAAAAGACTCCTCCCGAGGTGCTTTGCGTGGTGTCGATACTCGATAATTTGAATAAAGGATTTTTTTTCGTCGATGGTGTAGATGATCCAGAAAGGATGCGCCCATTTTTTTCGAGCGGTGACTTGTTTGGATTGGGCGAATATTTTAGAACCTGTTTTTGGAAATCGACTTAAGAGCTGTGTTTGTCGGAAAATCTTTTGAACATGTCGCACTGCTGGGGGTTCGTAGTCTGCATTCTCTAAAAACAACTTCAAATCATCGAACGCTTGAAGTTCGATGTTGATTTCATAATCCATCCTTCTCCTGGTAGTCGATAGTAGAACTCGCGACAAAGTGCGCACACGTAGGAAATACAAAACAGAATTTCTAACAAAGGAGAACGAAGGAAGGTATTTGAACTGTAAAATGCATTTTCATTCATGCATCTTTTTCCCTCTGGCTCTTGTCGTTTTAAAGGATGACGACTACTGAAGGAAGATGATCAAGATCTCAAAGAGACTGCCTGGATTTGACACGCTTTCAAAAAGGAATTACTGTAATTACATGAAGCCTTTTTTGGAATGCAAACTGACGGCGATCGGAAATTCAAGGGGAATTCGAGTCCCGCAGGCGGTGATCGAGAAGTATGGATTAGAAGGAGGAATTCTGGTGGAAGCCCTTGAAGATCGTCTTGTTCTTCGTCCCGCAAAGCCGATGACGTCGAAACTTTCGTGGAAAGAGACGTATAAAGCGATGGCAAAGGATGAAGCGGTGGAATCGGATTGGTCTGTAACGGATGAGGATGGGTTGGAGGAACTTCCGTGGGATGAGGGAAAGAAATCGAGGGCAAAATGATCTCCGCTCCTAAGCGTTATGAGATCTATCTTGTCCGACTTGATCCTATAGAGGGAAGTGAGATCGGAAAGACGAGACCGTGTGTGGTAATTAGTGATGATATGCGGAATCAATGTTTGAAGACGGTGGTCATTTGTCCAATCACCAGTCAGCTTCGGGAGGATTGGAGATGCCGTTTGAGGATTCGATGTGGAGTTCGTGAAGCAGATATCGCAGTGGATCAGATTCGGACGGTGAATAAAAGTCGATTGGTAAAAAAGATCGATCGTTTGAAACCGAATGGGGCGCAGCTTTTAAGAGAGTTGGTGGTGGAAATGTATGGATCGGCATAAGAGTAAAGGCGATTTAACTGCAGAGGACGCAGAGAAGCGCTGAGGAAAACAATTTCTAACTTCTTAAAACAAAGAACAATGCCTTTTGTCCTATCCCTTGTATCTGCCTTTTTATATTCATATAAATTTTGCCTTTGCCTTATTTTTCTCCGCTATGACATCCGGGGTAATTCTCTAACTCCAGGATGATTCGTTCGGTGCCCACCTCACTCTGGCTGCGTCCTGCTGCTCTCTCGTATTCACTCGATCGTCTCATCCGTTCCCAACGGATTCGGCACCATGTTAAATAATTTCTTTTCACCTGCCTCTGACATTCCCTTGAATCTCCTCTGCGCCTCTGCGGTAAATCATGTTTCTTTGTATTGAAGCCGTGGGGAGAAACAGTCTAGGATGGTAAGCGTGTCGGCCCGTATTCAGAATGTACTCTTGTTGGGGGATGATCGGTTTCCCCGGCATCGCAAGCTTTCTCGTTTTTTATACGAGGCAGGGGATCGAATCGGGGTCCATGTGGTGGCACGGGATGTCTCCTGTCTTTGGGATGCTTTTGAGACGCTCAAAGAAGAGGATGAGGAAGAGCGACAGCTTTCCCGTTATGCGTTGGTCGATCAACTCATGCGGATGCTTTATGGGTTTGAGATCGATCATGTGATTTCTCTCGATGCTTCCAGTCTTCTTGTTCCTGATATTTTTCTCCGAGAGGCCAAACCAAAGTGGATTCATCATCTTTGGTTTCATCCGTTAAAGGATATTTTACGTTTTTGGGAATGGGATCAACTCCAGCTCGGACCGTGGCATGCACCACTCATGCATGAGAAGTGCCGTCATTTTTATATGCAGGACACGCTGCAAATCCTTCCGGGAATGACCTGGTCATTTTTGCCTCCCGGCGCGCCTCGGGAGTTTGTCGATCTTGATCCGAGTCCGAAGCAGATTGGGAAAATTGCCTGTGAGTTGGATCCTTCTTATCTCCCGGGTTTTGATCCGGAATGTTTGAAGCGCCTTCAGTCGTGTAAATCGAAGCAGGAATTTTTGGCTCCTTTTGAAAAATTGCCTGAGCGAGACGTGATCCCGTTTCAGAATCTTTGGTATCTTTATACGGGACGCGAAGACCTTGATATTTATGGAGCCGTTTGTGGGTTGGAAGATTATGGAATCACGGCGCGTCCCGAGTTGGATCCGTATGAGAAGAATATTATCCTCTCTCGATATCGCGCTCAATTGCATCTCATGAGTCCTGCTTTATTAGGTCCTCCGTATGAACGGATTCCCGAAACGATGGCAATGGGATCGGTGCCGATTCTTCTCTCGCCTGAAATTTATGTGGGGCCTTGGCAAGGGGTGGTTGTTGTATCGGGAGATGAGCATTGGGAGACGGTACGTGCAGATTTTCAGAATCATTCTGATGAATGGCATATGCTTGCTCGAAAAGATCAAATCATGGTGGAGAATGAGGGGCTATGGGAACATCGGTTGAAGGCCATTCTTGAGGAGAAGGCATGAAACGGAAAATCCTTTTTCTTTCAAATGATCACTCGGTTCCGTTTGCCAAGACGACGGAGTTCATGGCATCGGCTTGTGAACGCTTAGGACATCGAACGGTGGTTCGGGATACCTTTCCGGCTCGAATTCAGAAATCGATGTTGGGAGACAAATCGCTCGAAAAGCCGTTGAAGCGACTCGCGATTCATTGGAGTAATTTTTTAGAAGATTTGGAAATTGATACGGTGATCGGGCTTGATCTTTTTTGGTTATTTTATCCGGAACCATTTTTTGATTCACCCCAAGTGAAAGATATTACTTCAATCTGGTTTGATGATTTCCGGAGCTGGATCACCTATCCGACGAATGTCTGGTTTTCCAGTCGCGAGATGGGATTTCAGTCGATTATCCGTCATGAAAAAGTGCGCCATATTTTTTATGGAGAGAGCATGGCTCAAGAGGCACGGCTTTTTGGGGTGGAGCGACAGATGACGTCTCGGTTGGCGGCTCCTGCGGAGTTTTTAAAGCAAAAATTTCCGTGCGAGATCAAGGATAAGGCGGTCTTTATCGGCAATCCCGGTTTTCGCGGCGAGCCGCATAAAGATGCGATTGAATTAATGAAGTCGGGAGCGGACTTGATTGAATTGCGTCGAATGAGTCGGGATCATTTATTGCGGGCAGGGGATGAAGCGATCCAAAAGTGGTTTCGTCTCGAACCACAGACGCGTGAACTCTTAGCGGTGGCGATGGAAGTGAAGGCGACGAATCCTTTTTCCCCTTCTTTGCAATTGCTCAAGATGGCAGGGGAAGTTTATCCGAAGGCCTTTGCGTTTGCGAATGACAACAATATCCTTCTCGATTTTTGCATGCTGGTGAAATTAGTGACGCGCTATGATCGTCCCGCTCTGGTGATGCGACTTTATGAGCAAGGATTGGTCGATGTTTATTCGAATGAATCGGAATGGCTTCCGTATGGGGTCAAAGCCGGGAGAAATATCAATCTGGGTGAGTTACCGGAATATTATCAAAAATACGCCGTGCATTTAAATGGTGCCAACCCGCTTCGTGATGCGACGGGAAATGAAAAGCTTTTTGAAATTGCAGCCTCGGGTCGAGTCTCGGTGAATTTACGAAGTCCCGATGTGATTAGTTGTTATCCCGAACCGGAAATTGCGGTGGGAGATACGCTGGAAGAATTAGAAATCAAGACCCGTGCGCTTTTAGCGAATCCGGAAGAAGCTCTAGCCAATGGGGCGAAGGCGAAGATGCGGACGGCTCGTGAGCATTTGTGGGATCATCGGTTGAAAAGTATTTTGCAGTAAAAAAAGACAAGGGTTTTACCGCCAAGTTAAGGCAAAGGAAGACGAAGATTTTTCACACGGAGGAAGCGGAGGAAACGGAGGAAACGGAGAAAAGGCATTTGTTTCGCACAACGGCACTACGACGCGACGGGAAGAACAATTTCTTTTTGTTTTTAACCAATACTGAATTTTCGTGGGGTCGTCGTGCCGTTGTGCGAGACACTGAATTTTTAAATCTTCGTGAGCGTTTTCAGCATTTCGTCGGTGGTTTGGATCGACTTCGCGTTGGCTTCGAAGGCGCGGAGGGCGATCATGGAGCCGATGGTTTCTGTCACGAGGTCGACGTTATTGGTTTCAGAGGGATTTTCAGAATCCGTTGGGGAACCGGGTGCAGTGGATGAAGAAATTTTACTGATTTGAACCCCTCCTCCGGGTGCCGTCTCTTGGTCGGCGATTTGTGCCTGAAAGCCGGGGGTATTGAGGTTCGCGATGTTGTTCGCATGGACATCAAGACGGGTCGAATTGACCTGAAGGGCGCTGGCCGCGGCGGTGAGGCTTTGGATCATAAGAATAGCCTAGTTTGAAATTCAAAAAACACAAATTGAACCGCCAAGGGAAACCAAGGAGATTTTTACACGGAGGTATCGGAGGAAACGGAGAAAGACCGTTTTTGTTTTCAATACCAAAGCATTTGAATGGATGGATTTTCCTCGGCTTACTCTGTGACCTTCGTGTGAATATGTTTTTGGTTTGAATCGGCTTCTAGGAAGTTTAGGGTGAGGTGAGATGCCTAAACCTTTAGAACGATTGGAACAATTTGCGGTCGATGTGATTATGGATCGACGCTACGGCAAACGCGCCGCGTTGCTCCGGACGTTTTTGCATGGGCTCTCAATTTTGTATCGTCGCATTATGCGCATCCGGCTCCGGTGGTATGAGAATCGGAGACTCGCGGTTTATTCTTTGGGCTGCCAAGTGATCAGTGTAGGAAATCTGACCGTGGGCGGAACGGGAAAGACGCCTTGGGTGGAGAAGATTGCGAAGGAACTCACAAAAGCAGGACGAAAAGTTTCGATTTTAAGCAGAGGTTATAAAAGTCAGAAGCGACCGCTGTGGGATCGGATGAAAGCGAGAATTTTTACAGAACAACATGAATATCCTCCGCGTTTGGTTTCAGATGGGAAAACCCTTTTTCTGGATTCGCGTTTTGCTGGAGATGAACCGTTCATGCTCGCCCATAATTGTGATGGGGTTTCTGTCGTCGTGGATAAGAACCGCGTGAAATGCGGAAAGTTTGCGATTGAGAAGTTTGGCTCGGATACCTTGATTTTGGATGATGGCTTTCAATATCTGACGCTGAAAGAGCGATATGATATTGTTTTAGTCGACCGTGAGACCCCTTTTGGAAACGGACATCTTTTGCCGCGAGGAACTTTACGGGAGCCGATCGATCATTTAAAGCGCGCCAATTTGATTGTGATTACGAAGTGCGATGGGACGCCGATCGACGATTTAAAAAAGCAACTCCGTGAATTGAATATCCATGCGCCGATGATCGAATGTCGGCATCAAGCGTTGCATTTGCAGAATGTAGCGAATGATGAGCAGATGCCTTTGGAGTTTTTGAAAGAGTTGAAAATCAGTGCGCTTTCAGGGATTGCCCGTCCCGAGAGTTTTGAAGCGGGATTGAAAAAACTCGGAGCAGACATCATCTATTCTCGTGCGTATGAGGATCACCATCGGTTTTCGGAAGATGAATTGCAATCATTGATGACTCGCTCACGAAATCGCGGGGCGAAAGCGATTATTACGACCGAGAAAGATGCAGTGCGGATTCCCCGCATGGAGCAATCCTTGGTGCCCATTTACTTCCTTCGCGTGGAAATTGAAATTTTAACCGGTCATGAACATTTCGAAAATTTTATCAAAGAGATCAGTCGCCAAAATGTGAAAGATGCGGCTGCCCAGGAGGCTTGGTTGAAGGAGCGGTGTCTGGTTGAGGTATGAGTAAATACTTGTTAACCGCAGAGGACGCAGAGAAGCGCAAAGGTAAATGCATTGCTGGTTTTAAAAAACAAAATAAAGTGGGTATTCCTCAGCGTTCCTTAGCGGCCTCTGCGGTTAAGATCTTTGGTTTTGGGTGCCTGGAATGAGTGCTGTGATAGTACGGGGTTTGGAGAAGTCTTTCGGGAAGGGTGAAGCGAAGACGATGGCGCTGAAGGGGATTGATTTAGAGATTCAATCCGGAGAATTTTTTATGATCGTCGGGCCCTCAGGTTGCGGAAAGACGACGTTGTTGAGTATCATCGCTGGAACTCTCAAAGGGGATACGGGTGAGGTCAATGTTTTTGGAAATCCCCTGCATGAAATGAGTAGTGGGAAAGTGACGGAGTTTCGGAAGAAAAACATCGGGTTCATTTTTCAGCAATTTAATCTCATCCCGACCTTAACTTGTTTGGATAATGCGATCGTCCCCCTTCTTATTAATGGGATGTCATACTCAAAGGCCGTCGTCCGTGGGAAAGAGATGCTCTCGACGGTGGGATTGGAGACGAAGTTCAATGAATATCCCGCATTACTTTCGGGCGGACAACAACAACGGGTGGCGATTGCGCGGGCATTAGTCCACGATCCGCGGCTCATTATTTGTGATGAACCGACCTCCGCGTTGGATGGATCGACCGGAGCTAAAATTACAGAGTTGTTGGCCGCGGTTGCTCAATCCCAAGACCGATGTGTGATTGTGGTCACGCATGATAATCGGATTTACCATTATGCGGATCGAATCGGGCAGATGGTGGATGGAAAGATGTTGAAGGTCGTGAAAAGTGAGGCGGAGTTAGAGGTGCATGCGTAAGACCTAAAGGCATTAATTTCACAGGATGGAAATGCTGATACAAGGGATAGAAAACTATTTATTTCTTAAAACGCAAAATAATGACTTTTGATTTTATCGCTTGGATCGGCATTTTTAATCCATGTGAAATATTTTTTGATATCCCCTTGTCGTTTAGCCCCGTCTCCACTACTTAATATGTATGAGAGGTATGCATCATGATGTTGACGACATCAATACATCATATTATCCTTATTTCATGAGAACGACGGTGAATTTGGATGAAGATGTTTTTCAGGCGGCACAGAATTTGGCGCAATTGAAGGGGATTTCGTTAGGGAAGGCTCTTTCCGAGATGGCGCGGCCTAAATTTTATCCAACCCAATCTCCATCGGACGATTATCCGTTTCATATGGTGGAATTGGCTTTGGCAGATCCTCTTGCGTTGAGTAAGGCTGTTCGTGAATTTAAGGAAGAGGGTTAGATGACTTATCTTTATGATGTGAATGTTCTTTTGGCGGCATTTATTCCGCAGCATCCTTTTCATTCGACATTCAAGGCGTGGTATTTGAAAAAGGGAGCTCATGCGTGGGCAACGGTGCATTTGACGCAGGCGGGGTTTCTCCGAATTAGTACAAATCCGAAAGTCTTTTTCCAACCGCTTTCGCTTGCTCAATCGACCGAGCTTCTACAAAAAAACATGGAAGATCCCCGGCACCAAATCATCCTGGAAAAGAGGTCATTTCCAGAAGTGGTTGAGCCTTTTGTTTCGATATTGGTGAGCCATCAACAACTGAGCGATGCGTATTTGCTCGGGATTTGCCAAGAGCATCAATTGAAGCTTTTAACTTTTGATCTGAAATTGAAGAGCATTCCACTTCCTGAAGGAGAGGAGATCGTGGAGTTTTTGGTTGGGGGTATTTAAAGGCAAAAATTTACATGGATAAAAATGGCCGATACAAGGGATGGAAATCATTTCACAAAGGGATCGGAGAGAATAGGTTTTTACCATAACCCCCTTTTTTAATTTTATCCTTTGTATCTGCCTTTTAAATCCATGTAAATTTGTGTATTTCTCATTTTTCTCTGGCCGTGACATCTGGAGTAATTCTCTAATTCCATGATGATTCGTTCGGTGCCACCTCACTCTGGCTGCCTCCTGCAGCCTCTCGTATTCACTCGATCGTCTCATCCGTTCCCAACGGATTCGGCACCATGTAAATTTAGGTTTTTGTTTTCCCCCTTGTTATTTTTTCGGAATTCCTAAACATCACGTTATGCCCATTCAAAAAACCGATCGTGATACGATCCTTCAAGCTGCGGTTCATTGTTTTAAGACCCGAGGATTTCATCAGACCTCGATGGCCGATTTGGGAGAGGCGACCGGATTATTGAAGGGGAGTCTTTATCATTATTTTAAAAACAAAGATGAATTGGCCATTGAAGCGGTGAAGTGGGTCGAAGAGTGGTTTGAACGAAAGGTTTTTGCCCCTCTATTGGATTCGCATGGATCGATCGAAAAAGCGTGGATTCAAGCCTGGGAGGCAACATTGGTTTATTTCACGGAGCGTGAAGGAGGGTGTCTTCCGGGGAATCTGACCTTAGAAGTCGGACTTTCACATCCGGTTTTATTGAAAGCCTGTCAGCGGTATTTTTCAAATTGGGAAAAGGCGTTGGCCAAGGGATTGGAGAGAAAAAAGATTTCGAAAAGGGAATCAATGGCGCGGGCAAAATCGATGGTGGCTGAGGTGCAGGGACTTCTTTTATTGGAGCGGCTTCAAGGGAAAGGTTTATTAAAGAAGCGTATTGCGGAGTGGAAGAAGAGTTAAACCTAAAACAATTTTCACGCAAAGTCGCGAAGCAGCCCAAGTTTCTCCCCTTCAGATCCGAAGGAAGTTTAATTTTCCGATCAAAACCTGCATTGAATTTTGGGTGGAGACTTGGACCTCTTTGTGACTCTACGTAACTGCTGTCCTAGTTGCCTCCCCTCGGCTCTCCAAATGGGTACCTATTAGACTTTGCGTTATCACACAGGGACTGTGTGAAAATTGTTTTTCCTTGATAACCAAACGATCGTTTTGTAAAGGATTTTTATGCCTGAAATTTTTATTCCGAATCCGACGGCCATTCGTCCTCCCTTTACCCATGAAACGGCGCTTAAAAAAGTTAAAGCGGCGGAGATGGCGTGGAATACCCGTGATCCCCTGCGTGTGGCGATGGCTTATACGGAGGAGACGCATTGGCGAAATCGATCCGAATTTTTAGTCGGCCGAGTTGCCGTGGTGGAATTTTTAAAACGAAAATGGGCGGTCGAGACGGACTATCGGTTGATGAAGGAATTATGGGCTTTTACGGATAACCGGATTTCCGTCCGCTTCGAATACGAATGGCATGATGAAAAGCAGCAATGGTATCGCTCCCATGGAAATGAGCAGTGGGAATTCGATTCGACGGGTTTGATGAGCCGTCGCGATGCTTCGATTAATGATATTCCGATTTTAGAATCCGAGCGGCGGTATCGATTTGAACGGCCGCTATAAATGCAGTGAAGTGAACCACCAACGAAAGGAAGGATTTCAGAGGGCTTTTAGGGGGTGGAATATGGCGGCTCCAGAATTTCGACGTGAAGGCCATGAGGCTTGAATTTTAGAAAATCCCGATCACGTGTTACGAATGTAGCATGGTATTCTATGGCGATCGCTGCATGCTGCGCATCGGCGACATGTTTTCCGATCGAGGTTGTTTTTTCGCAAAGCATTTTGGTGATTTGCCAATGATCTTGCCCTGGGAGAAGCCAACGGCAGTTATAAAAGTTTTTGAGATCATCGATGACTCCGATTGCTTGGCGAAGTGGTGTTGGAAGAGGAGGGAAATTCGGATGTGTGACAATCCGGACAAATGCCGTTGCAGTTAAAGAAGAGAGTCCGACCGGTTCATCTCCATTCAGGATTATTTCAATCCAATTTCGATAAAATGAATGAGCGGGATCTTCTTGGCGATGGGCATAGATCCAGAGATTAACATCCGGGATGATCACGAACGCCCTTCGTCACGAAATTGAGCAATTTCTTGAGGAGAATGAGCGACGTGCGTTGATCCTCCGAAAAGAGGCATTAAAAATTTTTCAGTGCGTCGAGGTTCGAGATGTCTTTGTATATGTTCTTGAAGCGCCTGAGAGGTTAATGCTCCTAACGTCACCCCATGTTCCAAAGCGAATTTCTTGGCTTTCATAAAAATAGGATCATCGATCACCAGAGTTGTGCGCATACAGATGATCATACATATGTTTTTTTGAAAATCAAGTAAGGGGAAGGTATAACCATTACATTTCAATAGAAGTCGGAGAGAAAGTCGTCAAATCTGGTCTGCAGATCAAATGCAGTGAATTGAACCACCCAGGAAAAACAAAGAAGCTTCGAAGATATTTGTTTTAAAACCACTAGCAAAAGATGTTTTCCTTTGCCTGTCCTTTGAATTTAACTTGGTGGTTTAAATCGAATTTTCTGTTTGCGGTCCCCGTTGTGTCCAGACCATGACGAGGCTGAGATCGCTGGGATTAACTCCGCTGATACGACCGGCCTGACCAAAGGTACGAGGTCGGATTTGTTTTAATTTGAGGCGGGCTTCTTTTTTGAGTCCAGGGATCGTGTCGTAGTCAAGCCAATCGGGAATCCCCTTCTCTTCGGAGGATTTCATTTTCTCAATCTGAGCCATTTCACGGGCGATGTAGCCGGAATACTTAAACTCGGTCTCGAGTTGGATCGCGACCTCTTCTTCCACGCTTTGAAATTCGGGAGGAAGATCTTTCCAGAAAAAAGTCGGACGTCGAAGGAGATCGGAAAGGCGGTCGTGGATGATTTTGGTCGATTGTATTTGGGTGCGGACCGAATCAATCGTGGCCATTTTTTGTTGAAAATGAGCGTAGCGTTCCGGGGTTGCCAGTCCGATGGCATGTCCTTTTTCGGTTAAACGCTGATCGGCATTGTCCTGGCGAAGAAGGAGGCGATATTCGGCGCGCGACGTAAACATTCGATAGGGCTCTTGAGTTCCCTTTGTCACAAGATCATCGATTAAAACGCCGATATAGGCTTCATGACGCCCGAGGACCAATTCCGGTTTTCCTTGGACTTGAAGAGCGGCATTGATTCCGGCCATGAGACCTTGAGCGGCGGCTTCTTCGTATCCGGAGGTTCCGTTAATTTGACCTGCAAAGTAAAGACCTTGGATCTTTTTCGTTTGAAGGGTGGGGAAAAGTTGGGTCGGATGACAGAAGTCATATTCGACGGCATATCCAGGCCGCATGATCTCGGCATTTTCGAGGCCTTCGATCGAGCGAATGAATTCATACTGAACTTCAAAAGGAAGGGAAGTTGAACAGCCTTGGAGATAGATCTCGTCGGTATGCCGGCCTTCAGGTTCGAGGAAAAGTTGATGGCGGTCTTTGTCGGCAAACTTAACGACCTTATCTTCGATCGAGGGGCAATAACGAGGACCGACTCCTTCGATTATCCCGCAGTACATCGGAGACTTATCCAGGTTCGCTCGGATAATATCGTGCGTTTTGGAAGAGGTATAGGTCACCCAACAAGGGATTTGTTCCACGTGGAACTTTCCGTCTTGATAGTGATTTAAGGTGAAAAGCTCGTCAGGACCCTTTTTAAGGGTATGGACCATGTAAGAAAAAGCAGGAGGAGGGAAGTCACCGGGTTGAAGGGCCAGGCCTTCAAAGTTGATGCTTTGTTTTAAAAGGCGGGGTGGAGTTCCTGTTTTGAGACGTTCGACCTCGAAGCCAAGTCGTTTTAAACAATCGGAAAAACCACTGGCACTATCACCCATACGGCCGCCGGCCTGATTTTGAAGGCCCACATGCAAAAGACCGCGAAGAAAGGTTCCAGTCGTAACGACGACCGATTTTGCTCGATAGTGCACGCCTAAATTCGTTGTAACTCCTTGAATGACATCATTTTCCGTTAATAGATCGGCGATTTGGCCTTGTTTGACATCGAGATTGGGCTGACGCTCACAAGTATATTTAATGCGAAATTGGTAAGCTTTTTTATCACATTGAGCGCGTGGGCCACGAACACTGGGGCCTTTGGAAGCATTGAGCATGCGGAATTGAATTCCCGTCGCATCCGTATTCACTCCCATCTCTCCCCCGAGAGCGTCGATTTCACGGACGAGATGGCCTTTCGCGAGTCCACCGATCGCAGGATTACAGGACATTTGTCCGATCGTGTCACAATTCATTGTGAGCAATAAGGTCTGTGCTCCCATACGGGCAGCCGCGAGCGCGGCTTCGACGCCTGCATGACCTGCACCAATGACAATGACATCGTAAATTTTCGGATAAGTAAACATGGAAGAGTTGGGGAGGATAGAGGATGAGGAGGAAAAAGTCGAAGAGATTAACCGCAAAGGCCGCCGAGTTGCGCAGAGGAATACGAAAGACCATTATATTCAACAAGGTATCGAGCTTTCCAGGGAAGGAGACGAACGATCAAAAGATCGGTTTTCCATCCATGTTCAATAAATTCCGGTATTCCTCCGCGCAACTCGGCGGCCTCTGTGGTTAATCTCTTTTTCTCTCTTGTCGAGGGAGTGGTTAACTCCCACTGGCAGAGAATGAAACGGGTGATGACTTTTTTAGAAATTGTGAGAATGTTAGAGGATGATGGATGGAGAAAAGCGGGAGTGACGGGAAGCCACTATCATTTTAAACATCCGACAAAACCTGGAAAAGTCACTGTACCCTTCCACGGAAAGAAAGTAGAATTTTCGGGGTTTATTTTGAAGAGCATTCTAAAACAAGGAGGACTCTCATGAATTATTTGGTTGTAATCGAACATACGGGGAAAAATTATTGCGCGGCTATTCCCGATATTGTGGGGTGTGTCAGTGCTGGAGCGACTGTGGAAGAGACACTTCATCATATGAAAGAAGCATTGGAAGGACACGTGGCTGATTTTGCGGAATATCCCGAAGCGCATTCGCTGGAATGGCACTTGGAAAATGGGTTTCATTTAGAAGAGGATCAGATTCTGGCACATGTCGAGATTTTGACGCATGCGATGGCGTAGGAAAACTGTGATAGGAAAATATATTAAATTTTTTTTAGGTTAGCATTCAGAACGCCCAAGCCGGGGGGGTATGGTTTTCGTTGGTTTGAGCGATGAAAATGAACATCAAAACAATTAATACATTAATTTTATTAAATATGGAGTTTACAAAAAATAAACCTGATACAAATTGAATCGAATGATAGCACTGGAATTAAGAGAACTTCGAAATCCAAAAGAGACTGCTGAAGTCGCAGTCCATCAGGGAATTGTTTATCTCTCCGGGCAAGTGGCGGAAGGGTCGGAATCCGATTCTGTGTATGAGCAAACCAAAAAAATTTTACGGCGAATCGATCTCCTTTTGAAACACGTTAAAAGTGATAAAAGTAAAATTCTGAAGGTCGATGTCTCTCTTTCCGATATTCAAACATTTCCTGAAATGAATTATGCATGGAAAGAGTGGATTCCTTTAGGATGCGCCCCTGCCCGAGCGGTGATTGAAACGAGATTGGCCCATCATCATTCCTGTTCGGTGGAAATGACGGTGATGGCGGTGGTGAATTAAGTTTTTTTGATTCGATGATGAGCGTCGAAAGCGGCAGAACGTTTTTTCTCGTGAAGAACCACGGCAGAGTGCAAAGCAAAGGAAGGAACTTCAACGCTCACGCCTTTTTTTGTTTTTCGGAAAGGGATGACTTTTCCGCTCGGTTCTAAGGTTGCTTTTTGAACGGAAAAAGGAACCTTTAAATGGACCGTAAAAGGACGTGATTCAATGGCATCGTCATTGGTGACCATCGCGCCTTTACGCTTCTGAGAAAAATAATTCACGGCGTGGAAAATCCATTTTCCGTTTTGGGAGAGAAGATGAGTTTCCAACTGTAAGGGTTTATCTTTTGAGAAAACCAATCGGCTTTCTTGAGGATAGAGTGTTTCCAAACAGGCTTCAATTAATCCGCGCAGTAATCGGTGGCCTTCCAAAAAGTATCGGGTGAAGAGATCGATGGAGGTGGTCAGCACTTTTCCTTTTCCATAGGAATTTAAAAAGATTCCGCCCCCTGAAATTTTGGAAGAAGGAGGACATGCTCCCGTGACCGTATGATGTTGGAAGTTTTCGCGAAGACGTTTTCCGTCTTTCCAGACATCGGAAATAGGCTCGGAAAGACCGACGACGGTTTTAGCCTTTGGCGCGCGAAATTTTATCGCTCGCCCCCAGCACTCGACCGGTAATATCTCCAGATCTCGGGCCATTTTCGAAAGAGAAGCAGACGGTCGAAAATAATTTACAGGGGCAGGCCATTCGCCATCGCATTGGAGACCTGCTATTTGAGAAAATGGCCAAACCGCTCTTTTTTGGAAGTGTTCGTCGTAGAGACCACTTCCTCCCAATAGCCACAAATAGCCCCCCTTTTGGACAAACAGTTTTAATGCCTCGACCGTTTTTGAATCGATGAGTTCTTGATCAGGAATAATCACACATTTCAGGGTATCGAGATTTTGACAGAGTGTGACTTCGTCAAAGAGATGGGCTTGCCATCCTAATTCGATGGCGGCCAAATGAGCGCCGGAGAGCCGGCCGCTTAAAGTGGGTGTGGGCAATAAGCGGGGACTGTCGTGTAATTGAGGTAATCCAAAAAATTGACTAGGCGATGATGCTAAAATGCCGATCTCATAAATGGGCTTCGCTTCACGGCAAATCGGCTCTCTCTCTTTGACAAATTGATAACCTTCTTTGAGAAGTTCGTAGACGCGGGGTTCTAACGTTCCATCGGGATAAGGATTATCTGCAAAAAAACATTTTCCTCCATTTGCAAGAATCGTTGCGAATTCTAATTTCCAATCCGTTAACGAACGTGTCTGCCACTCTCCCCAACAGTGAAAACGTTCGTTCATAAAATCAAACGCTTTTCCCGTCGTAATTTGATATCTCCCTTGAAAACTTAAAATCATTTCATGGTTTCCCCCTAAGGGGACGGGATCACAGGACAAGGCATCCATTTCTAATTGAGAAGCGGAAACCCATTTTACAAATCGGTCATTTTTGACTTCTACTGCGGGTCGGATGGCTTGGCCTGCACAATTATCCATCACGATTATTCCGGGACGAAGACGTTGTGCTAACGCGTGTATTTTTCGGTGAAATTCGGTGATCAGTCCTAATCGATAAATCTTCCAAGCGATCCATATCGATTTTTCGGAAGGAGTACATTGACCTAAATCTTTCGGTTCTTCTCGGGGGGGAAGTACGCCTTCCAATGCTTGGAATCGTTTACAGCAATGAGGGCAATGACAAATCGTATCCGAGAGCCAGGAGAGCGCATCCAACCAAAGTCCGTCCAAAGGATAACGCGTGAGCACTTCTTCGACGAGGGGAAGAAAATATTCATCCGCATAAGGAGAGGCGAGGCAAATCCAGGAATGCGGATAGGTGAGCCATGCGGCTCCAGGTTGAGAACCATCCGGTTTACGAATAAACCAATCCGGATGTTGTTTGCTTAAGTGAATGCTGGTGAGAACATTCATATAACCGATCGATTTAATTTTTTGCTCTTGGAGAGCATCGATCATGAATCGGGGATAATCGCTTTTAAAATTCGGATGACGTGTTCCTCGGCGACTCGGGAAAAAAGCCTGGCCATGGTGATCATAGAGAAAAAATTCAACGGCTTGAATCCCTGTCTTTTTAAACATCCGCGCCTGTTCTCGTGCGGTTTTTGCGGTCAAAAATTCCCCCGGTTTTTTAATCCACGGAGGTTGATGCCAATCGAGATGAAGTTTCCGATAAGTTTGATGATACCAATGAGGATTGTTCACAAATTTTAAAAGGGGTCGTTTTTACGAGAGTTTATTTCCAGAATCCCCGTTGGGGATCGCATTGTAATTGCAAGTCTCCCACCGTGATGGTTTTTTCCTGAGAAGAATAATGAGGGGTTATCCAAGGGGACGAGGCGTTTCCGATTTGAATCGTGGCGATGAAGAGAGATTTTGAAAAATATCCTTTAGGAGTGACGGTGAGATGCCACTGCTTCGCTTTATCGGATTCCCGTTCATCTGCCGGAGCGGGAAACTGATCGGTTTGATGCCAATAAAGTTCTTCAGGGGTTAGAATATGAGTGAGCGCACGCGATTTTCCCCCGAATTTTCGCCATCCTGTGGCGAGAATTGTTTTTTTCTCAGGATCAATTTCCATCTCTTCGTAAGAATGGAGCAACCAGTCCATCGTATGAGGATGCGTGGTTTCAATGACGTCCATCAGAACGACAAAGGGAATCGGGGCTTCTTTTTGAAACCACATATGCCGGAGAACTTTTTTGCCTCGGCCTGCATAGGCCTCGGTCGCATCTCCTGTAAAAACGTCGGATGCCGAAGAGGTTTCAAAATGAGTAATCTTTCCGCGTGAATGAAGATTCCGTGTGGTTTGACCCACTCCATCAATCAAAATCGCATTATGAGCGGCCGTTTGAATCGTGAATTTTTTCATATGGGGATGATGAAATGTGGGATAATACCCCGCATCGATCAGAATCGGTTCTCCTCCGGATTCGATGATAAAAGAATTTTGATCCGCATGCGCGTGGTTGAAAGAACCCCAACGACTCGAACGGAAAAGTAACATCAGATCTTTCTCCGCATTCCCTAAATGAGTATGGGAGGCAATGATGCCCGTGTCTTCAAAATGGCATGAGGTAGAAGTGCCGAGAGGGGGGATCGCTTTTGTCGGAACCGAAAGAGAGACAAAATCGAAAGCAAGTGCCTCCACTTCATCAAAAAGAGGACCAGGGTCACGGATGCCATGTTGATTGAGTGCCAAGGCTTCGGCATACCAGGTAAATTCTCCCCGACCTGTTAAAGCGCCCAGGTAACGCATAATCGATCCATCTAATTTATCGGGTGGAGTATCCGAATGGTCTCCAAAGGCCCCTTGCCGAGAGTAAGGGGGATGAGCGTAGAGTTTAAACCAACCGGTATTTTGGATCCACGGGAGTTGTCGAAGTGGATGATTTAACGGATAGAGATCTGCCCAAAAGAGCCAACAGCGAACCGACCATTTCCAATAATTCACACCGGGAGACCATCCTCCATCGTTTTTTCCCCAAACCGGGAAGAGAGGCTCCAGTTTTTCACGGGCCCAATCGGCGTAGACTTTCAGCGAAGGAAATCGATCTTCGACCGCGAAGACGGTACAGGCAAAATTACAGGCACCATGACTGACATGGGAATCGAGGGGGTACTGATCAATTTTATAAAATTTCAACAATTCCCAGGTTCCGCGCATTCGCCAAACGAGCATCTTCTCTAAATTTTTCCAATCCTCCGGCGTCAGTCGACTTTCTTGCCAAAGCGCAATCCGAACCAAACGGAGACTCAAAAGGATTGAAACCATATCGCCATGCCAATCATCGCAAAATCCTCCTTCAGTCCATGCGACCATATCTCGCCAAATACGAAGGCCTTTGTCGAGGAGGGCGGAATCCTCATCGGCGACTCCGACCAAAGTGCATTCGAGTGCCGTTGTGATTTGATCTCGGATAATATTCACCGTTCCGATAAATTTAGGCCAGTCCCGTTCTTGATAAATATAAGCCGGAAGGGGCATCGGATTTTGTTCGCCATTTCGATCCGCTAACGTTTCTTC
The DNA here is from genome assembly GCA_040388725.1 of Verrucomicrobiota bacterium. GTDB lineage: Bacteria > Verrucomicrobiota > Verrucomicrobiia > Methylacidiphilales > CAMAQI01 > CAMAQI01. Next base: position 55,443 of record JAZKBH010000137.1, on the reverse strand, counting down.
CCAGTATTTGGACGTATCGATCTTTCGAAACGCTTCGAAGAGTTCATGTTCGAGTGTAAATGAAGGTTCCAAGATAGGATGAGGGTAATTCGTTTGTTCGGCTTTGAGACGTACTTTTTGAAAACGTTCACGAATCGAATGGAAGGCAGGCTCTTGGTTTGCCAGCACGCGTCTTGCTCCGGTATGGAGAGATTTTTCACTCCAGAGAGAACGGGGAAGAAGTTGAGGTCCGGATTTTTGATTCATAAAGTTTTGAAGAGCAGGTTGATTTTAAGAAAGAGGAGATAAAATTTCTTCGGGACGATGGGAGTAATTGAGAATATTACGTGTTTCGGCGTAACAGTCCGCAATGGAGAGCCAATAGGTTTCCTGAGGATGGCGAAGTATGACGGTGGCAAAGGCAATGTCATTTGCTTTTTTTGTTTGGGCCAAGAGAGCACCGTCGGGAGCAATGATTCGACTTGGTGCCACACCCCCGCAATTCCCTGTGACGCTTGCCATCCAAAAAAGTTGATTATCGATGGCTCTTGCCCGCCACGCATGTTCCCAATGATGGGGATTTCCATTTCCAGCAATTGGCATGCAGATGATATCGACCTCTTTTCGCGCGAGGGCCCGAGCTGTTTCAGGAAACCAGGAATCCCAACAAATCAGCATCCCGATTTTTCCGATTTCAGTTTCAAAAACCGGGAAATCATCGCCGGGGCAGGCTCCATCGGAGAGCTCAGAAAAGGTGAGATAGCGCTTTCGATATTTTCCGATGATTTTTCCTTGAGGCGAAACCAGGACTGCCGTGGTGTAGTAATGGTCTTGCTCTTTTTCTTTGAATCCGAAGACCGCGTAGAGTTTTGCTTTTTGAATGGCTTTAAGAACGGGTGTCAGCCGTGGAGAATCCACTTCGCACGCCAGTGTTTCGAGAGAACCTTGAACCCCACGACTCAGAAAATTTTCACTTAAACACAGGAGATCTACTTTTTTTTGCCCGGCATTTTCGATCGTTTTACACGTTAATGCGACATTTTTTGCCCAAGTTGTTTTAAGAGGATGGTTTTGATAGGCGACAGCGAGAGTCACTTTTTTAGGGGAAAGAAGAGGAATTTCATCGATCTGGGCCTCGTATTGATTTGCAGGGGGAGGCGTTAATTGAGTCCAGTGGTAAAGAGAGATTTGAAGAAATCGGGCTTTTCGGGGAGCAATCAAATTAAGGGACCATCCCGTAGAGATTGGGCGCAGATAGAGGGATTTCAGGGATTCGGGGAATCGAGGAGAATTGGCGGGAGGAAGTTTTTCAAACCACTGGGCGATCGCAACAGTATGGGGAGTAGAATGAAAAGGCGGGAGTGCTTGAACAAGGACCCGATAGTGTTTGGTCGGTTTAATCGACCAATCCCATCTTTGAATAATTCGGGATGAATAGCTCATAGGAAAGAAGGTCGGAAAGAAAAAAATATCGAACGGGATACGAAGATTAAAATTAAAATAAATGAGAGAGAGAAGTTCATAGAAAAGAAGCAGAGGGCTTACAGGCTCTGGAATTAAAATATCAAAAATCCTCGTAAAGTCAAATATATTACAATTAATGTATTAATTAATTTGACTCTCGGATCGGCATTGATTACCTTGCTTGGGATATTTTAAACCGACGATCTCGATTCCAATAGGCTCTTTTTCATGAAAAATCTTTTCTTATTTCTACTCGTCCTGATGGGTTTGTTTCAAGGGTCTTATGCGACCTCTCTAACAGAAGAGAAAATTTGGAATGATGCGTCTTTATTTCTTTTTAACGAAGCACACGAGGATTTAAAGACCGTCCGTCAACAAGGACGATTCCCGGAGCGGGAGGAAAATTATATTGAAGCGCTTCTGCTCTTGAATGTGCAACCGAAAACGGAAGAAAATATCCAACGATCGGCAGAGCTTTTTCGTCGAGTCGAGGAAGTGAAAGGGGATGATGAGAGGGGAATTGCGGCAAAATATTATAGGGGACGCATTATGCAAATTCATCAGGAGAGGCCCGACTTGGTAAGGGCAGAAAAAATTTATAAAGAATTACTTCATGACTTTCCTTTGAATCCCATTTCTCAACGCGCATTGATTCAAGTCGTGCTTCTTCGCTTGTATGGGAATTTAGAAAAAGGCGAAATTTTCCATCGCTTAGAAGAGGTGGAAGAATTGAAGGGGTTTATTCGGAATCCTTCCACAGCGGTTTGTTATCATGAATTAATTTCAGATTACATGATTCGATTTGGAGGTAACAAAGAAGTCATTTTAAATCATCTCATCGCTGCTGAACAAGCAGGGATCCATAGTTTCATGAATCGCGCGGATACTTACGTGAGAATGGGGATGATTGCGCGGGAGTTAGGAAAACGAGACGTTTCAATCCTCTATTTTTCAAAATTTTTAAAAGAATTTCAGCGAGATGCACGACACTATCAAGTACAGATGATTTTACGTGAAATGGGGAGCGTGGCATCCAAATGAAAAAAGATCAAATTTTTGCAGGCATAGGATTTAGCCTCATCGGACTCTGTTTTATCCTTTCCCTTTCCAGGATGTTTCAACGAATTTCAGAGGAATCGGATCCGAAATTGACGACGATCCGTTTTTCTCATTGGCAATTGGAATCAGGAATTCGAGAAGGATTTGATGCGGTAGCGCAAGAATATATGCGATTGCATCCCAACGTTCGGGTGATTCAGGAACCGGTTCCCGAAAAAATTTATACCAACTGGATTATTACCCAGCTTGTGGGAGAGACCGCTCCCGACTTGGTTTTACTCGGAGGAGTCACCGATGAGCGGCTTGCGCGTTATTTTGTACCGATAACTCCTTATGTGAATCAATCGAATCCCTATAATCAGGGGACGGATCTGGAAAAACTTCCGTGGAGAGAGACTTATTTAGATGGAATGGAGGGAGCGTATAATCCTAATCTTCTGGAGTATTATTCAGCCCCCTTTGCCATGCATGTCATTCGGCTTTTTTACAATAAAGAGCTATTGAAAAAAATTTCAGGCCGGGATGATCTTCCTACGGATTACGATGCCTTCCTTCAACTTTGCCACCAGATTCAGGATTATGCTCAAAAGAGCGGTGAGGTCGTGATTCCGATCGCAGGATCTAAATACAATTCAGCGATTATGGTCGGGCGATTTTTTTCCACTCAAACCCAACGCATGGTCGATCGACCTTCGATGGGATATCTTTTGCGTCCCGATGTAGAAATTTTGACGCCTCGCTATTGGGAAAACGAATGGAGTTTGAATGATCCGGAAATTCGATCCGGGCTCGAAATGATGCATGAAATCGGACTCCATATGCAGCCCGGTTTTATGCAGCTCCAACGTGAAGATGCCACTTTTTATTTTGTGCAGCAACGGGCGGTGATGATTGCGAGCGGAAGTTGGGATCGCTCCAGTGTTCGTACAGAAACACAGGGTCGATTTACCGTGGGGGTATGTGCTTTACCGAGTCCATCGCCGGCTTCACCCCGATTTGGAAAATATGTTTTAGGACCTGTTTCTGAGGCAAGCACCAAAGCTTTTGGAGGGTTTGGAATTCCTCGAAGTTCAAAGTCCTTTGACGTTGCGCTCGATTTTGAGCGGTTTTTATGTTCGCGCATTGGAAATCAAATCTTTGTGAATCGAAGTGGATGGCTTCCTGCGATTGCTGGAGTCAAAATTCCGGAAGAATTAAAAGCGTTTGAGCCTCAATTAAATGGTTATCCAGAAGGTTTTGCGTTGCAGTGGTCCCCCAATGTGAAACGAGTGGTCGAGAACGAGCTGAATCAGCTTTATCAGGTAACCGGAGGAGTCGACCGCTTTATCTCTGCCTTAAAGCCGAAATACGCAGAGGCCCTTGCGGAGGATAGTCGGAATAATATCCGTGGACTTCTTCGTAATACATTTCGAATGGAGACCGCATTTGGAGCGCTTCTTGAACTTCAAAAACAGGATCCACACGATTCTCATTTAGAAAATAAAATAGCGGAGATGAATGAAAATATGGTGATGGCGGAGAGCCATTGGATGCGTGGACAATACGATCTTCGTCAAGCGGGATACAACACGAAACCTTAACGATCATGTCCTACTCATTATCTCGGAAAAAAGCGCTCCTGGAATGGCGACTTTATTTATTCATTCTTCCATCCATCCTCCTGGTGGGATTGTTTTGTTACTATCCGGCCATCAATGCGATTTATCATAGTTTCTTTGACTGGCAGGGAGGAGACTTTAAGCAATTTGTAGGATTGGATAATTTTCGCCGCGCATGGAATGATCCGACGCTCCTGCACTCCTTTGGGACCGTTTTTATTCTCATTCTCGCCAATATGGTCAAAATGATCCCGTCGATTTTTACCGCTGTGATGGTGCATCGGTTAACGTGCGAGAAATGGCAATATGTCTATCGAGTGCTCTTGGTTTTACCGATGATTATTCCGAGCATGGTGACTTTGTTTATTTGGAAGTTTTTTTTCGATCCGAATCTCGGAGTTCTCAACCATTTTCTAAATAGGACGGGCCTTCAAACAGTCCTCATCCATCTCGATCATTTTTGCGGATGGGGGGGAGTTTTTCAAACCGGTGTCCCGACCGCTTGGCTCAGCACCCCCACCTTGATCATTCCTTCCTTGATTCTTTGGGGATTTCCTTGGATCGGTGCGATCGGAGTTCTTATTTTTCTTTCAGGGCTCCAAAGCATTGGCGCCGAAGTGTATGAGGCGGCGGAATTGGATGGGGTGAATAGTTTTCAAAAATTTCTTTATATCGAATTTCCCTTGTTAATGACACAGGTCCGAATTTCTTTGGTTTTGATGGTGATCGGAACCTTGAGAGATTTCTATCTGCAGTTTTTATTACTAGGAGAAAATGGAGGAGCAGGAGGAAAAGGGATGGTTCCCGGACTTTGGATGTATAACCGGGCTTTTGTGGCAGGAGAATTTGGTTATGCCTGTGCAATCGGGATTATCCTTTTTGGATTTATTTTGATCCTGACTTTTATTCAAAATAAATATGTGAGAGTAGAAAAATGAATTCTTCGGGGAAGCAAAAAAGTGATTTTCTCAAGCATTTCGCCATTGGGGGACTTTTATGCATTGAGCTTTTTCCTCTCTATATGATGGTGCAGATTAGTTTGAAGACGAACGAAGAATTTTTGCAGAATCCGTGGTTTCCGAATTCTTGGAGAGAACTCCATTTTGAAAATTGGATCTTTGGATTCAAGCTCATCGCTCCCTATATTGCGAATACCGTTCTCGTGGCAGTGACGGGAACTCTTTGTACGTTGGCATTGGCGATCATGGGGGGATATTTTTTTGCACGATATCGCATGCCTTTGAGTCGTTTATTTTGGGGAGTACTCATGCTTTTGATGCTTCTCCCGAGCGTGGCCAATATTGTCCCTCTTTTCCAACTTCTTAAATCGCTCAAATTATTAAATACGTTATGGGCCCTTATTCTTATCGGAATTGCAGGGGGACAAGTCTTTAATATTTTTATTCTTCGGAATTTTATCGAAGAGATCCCGAAAGATCTTTTTGAAGCCGCAGAGATGGATGGTGCGGGGCATTTCGCTCAAATTCGTCATGTGGTGATTCCGATGAGCGGGTCGATTATAGGAACGCTCTTTATTCTGGCTTTCTTAGGACAGTGGAATGATTTTCTGATGCCTCTTATTGTTTTGAGAGATCATCATCTTTTTACCATCGGGGTTGGACTGATCTATCTCGATGGAGAATATGTGAAGGATTGGGGGAAAATCATGGGGGCTTTTCTGATTGCTTCGTTTCCCCTTATTCTTATTTTTCTTTTTACGATGAAACTTTTTGTGAAAGGGCTCAGCGCAGGAGCGGTGAAGGGATAAAACTTTCAGTGAAAAAGAGAAAAGAGCAAACATAGTACAGTAATTGTAATAAGACTTGATTTCACAGGGGAGTTCAATGAGACTCCGAGAATCCAACCGAAGAAAATCCTGTGAAAAGAAAAGATAATTTAGCCATCTCCTCCTCCCGCATTAAAAAAGGGCGTATTTACTGGAATCGTAGCATGCGGGATGCGGTGAGATGTGTTCGGAAACACCGTCAACTTTCGCGTGCCCAACTCGCCGAAGAATTGGGGTTGAGTCCCTCCTCGATGACCGAGATGATTCGGTCTCTTTTAAAAATAGGCGTACTTCGAACCGATGAGTGGGTCGCCACACCGGGCCGGGGAAGACCTCAGCAGATGTTAAAGGTGGGGAGAGAAGGATTTTATAGTTTAGGAATTTCGATTGGCTTTGAAGTCGATTTAGTTCTCCTTAACCCTTCATTTGAAGAAGTGGCTCATCAACGATTCCCCAATGATTTTCGAGATGTAAAAGGAACTCCGGAAAAAGGAATTCGGAAATTACTTAAATCGATTCAAAAGATGATCGAGTCAATTTCCAACGGGAAATTAGTGGAAATAGGCGTTTCGGTTTCAGGGGATATTTTTTCGGACCATACCAATATTTATTCCACGAATGATTTTTTAAATCTCGAACAAGCGCGATTTTTTTTAGAAGAGCTTCGAAAGTTATCGGATTGTCCGGTCAAAGTGATTAATGATGCCCACGTTTCCGTTTTGGCGGAGCGATGGATGAATCCCGAGTTACCTGTGAATCCGAGTTTGTTGTATGTCACTCGCCGATTAGGAGTGGGAATGATTTTAGAGGGAAGTCTTTATGAAGGCCCTGTTCAATGGAGTCGATCGCTTTCCCATTTTCAAGTCAATCGAGAGGGGAGTTATTGTTATTGCGGTGAAAAGGGATGCTTGGCGACAACCGCAACGCCGGATGTGATTTCAGAAAGACTCGTGGGAAGAACTTGGAGTGATCCCTCTCGATCCGTTCAGGCTCGCAAGAAAGATTTAGAGATGTTATGGGATCGCTACGTCAAGGGAGATCGGGAAATTGTCGAAAAAATTCATCGAGGACTGGAAGATTTCAGTGCGGCCCTTCGAAATATCAGCACCTTATTTTCTTTTGATGCGATTATCTGGGAGCCGTGGGATGAGCGTTTTTCCAAGGACTTATTACGTCGTTTAGAGATGGCATCTGCGGCATGGCTTCAACGAATTCCCTCTAAAAAAATTCAAGTCTCCGTGATAGGCGAAAATCAACAGGCCGTCGGTGCAGGCATTTTTGCGATGGAAGATTTCTTTAATAATCTCTTAAAAAACTCTTCGGATTGATTATCGATCATAAACTTTGAGATTAAATTCGAAGTCGGAATTTCCGGGTGTACTTCGAGAAATTTCGATGCGCCAGACGCCGGTTTCCGTCGGTTTCAGAGGATTTGCGGCAGTGACGTCCGGAGCAAAATTGACTCCATTCACGCTAAACTCATTTCCTGTTCCTCCCACGACATTGAAAGTGACATTTGTAGGGCTAACCACATCAATTTCAACTCCTCCTCCGTTATCATTTTCGATCTGCACGGTTTTGGCGGTGGTGTTAATAATCGGAGGGTTTTTACAATGGAAGAGAATTTTCGGAATTAAAGTTTGTTTGTTCGCGGCAAGAACGACGTGGTCTTTGATGTTAATGAGCGGCTTATTGTTATTGAGAGGAGAGACATAGGTCATGGCAATTTCTCGAGTATAATTAAGCACTTTGGAGGAATTGTACGCTTTAGATGCATCCCCTTTCATGGAGCAAGAGGTGGCTGTGGAAGTGAACGCGGTTATTCCATCGAAAGCATATTTGGGATTTTGAGCTTGAGCGAGGGTGTACGGCTCATTTCCGACGGGAAGGGCATTATCCTCCACAAACTTTTGGCCGCCATCATTGGATCGGGGAACGGTCGCACCAATAAATTGCTCGCTCGGATCATAAACAATCATCGTGTTGTGAGCGACTGTTCGGGTGTAATAATTCCACCAGTGATTGCTGGCATAGGAATCATAATCTCCCGAATCCAAAAGAAGAGGACCTTTGTAGTGAAGCACAATGGAGTTTTGATCTTTGTGATGATGATTGAGAGAATAAAAAGAGGTCGATTTAAATGTTAAGTGAGTACTGTTCGGAAGATCCCATTGATCTTTTGCGACAACAAATCCGGAAGGCCCAAAGCATTTGGCTTTTGGAAGCGATTCCAGAGGTCGTGGAGGGACGCAATTGTAGGCGTTCTCATTCATAAGCAAAATTCGCCAAAAATAATTGTAACCATCCATGGCAAGATTGTATCGGTTCATGAAGTTCACCGCGTACCAGTCCCCAAGCGCTGCACTTCCTAGGCAGATGGGAAGCTTATCGTAATCCATGTACATGGCCCAGGAATCTCCTGACGGGGAGAAGGTATCATCTCCTCGAATTCCGTAGTAATAAAACGAGGCGAGTTCACGTCTCCAGCTTTCACACCACGACTCGCCTGTTGCCGATTTCCAGAATAAATAGGGCTCGATATCCGTGTAGCCGGAGCTGTAGTCCCAGCCCATATGGTAGCCTCCTTTGCTTGCGACCCAGGATTGGAACGGATTGTAGCCATTGGTCCAATTATCGTGAATCTGATTGAGCCAAGCCTGTCCATTGAATCCCGAAGGATATTCTCCGTTCATCGCAAGCAGAGAGCCCAAGGCGACAACATTGGCATAGCGACTATGGCCTCCCGTATAGACGGGAGCAGAAAAGAAATGATATTGAGATTCTAGATAGTTGAATTGGGCGACCATCGCGAGTTGAAGCTTTGTTTTTTCATTCGAAGAAAGCTGATCGTTCAGCCAATCATAGATATAAGCTAAACTCATTAATCGCGCTCGCTGGGCAGTATCATCTCCGGCACTGGGAGAAATGGAGGCAATCGCATCACCGTACTGGATGGCGAGATTGATGAATCGGGGCTCCAATGTAATCATGGCCGCAAAGGCGATCGTTCGAACCGTTCCCGTCATATTAACATCATTGGCGAGATTGGTAGGGGTTGGATTAGGAGAGCCGTTATTTTCTTTTATGGAGGCGTAATCGTAAAAAGGCCCCAAATCAAGAGCGGGGCGATCATCAATTCCATTGACGGGCTTGAAACTGATTCGGCGAACATAGAATTCACTATTGGTGGTGGAAGTCGTCGGATAAAATCGAATCCGTAAAGGGTCTGTGGTGGGAGTGAATGTCCCTTGGAACACTTGGTATCCCGAATTGGGTGTGGTGGCGTTGTAACTGACTACT
>JAZKBH010000137.1:35716-46247 GCA_040388725.1 Verrucomicrobiota bacterium | reverse complement strand
AACCAGAGCGATCTCCATCGAAAAAGCATATTCGACGCCGGGTTTAAATTGAAGTTCTTGATAGGCGCCCGAGGTTGAGTTTCCTATAAAATGAAGTTGTCGGGTTCCGTTCAAAACCGTTTTTTCTTTCACTTGAGGAGTTCCTGTACTGGACCAATAAGAACAATCGGCATCCGACATATCTCCATCGAGAACACGTTCCAGAGTCGGTTTACAACTGACATTTTTGACATAAAATTCGCTGTTTCCACTCGGATCATTGGCATAAATCCGAACCAAGAGAAAATCATCTTCGGGAAAAAACGATTTCGTGGAGGGGATATTGATCGTTTGCCAACCTGCGGTCGGAGCAGTGAGATCTAATATCGGAACGACTTTGGAACCTTGATAGAATTGGGCGCGGCATTTCCCACTCTTGAGAAAGAGGGAGAGGCTATAGGTATATTCGTTATTCTTTTTGAAATTCAAAAACTGTTGAACCCCCGAGCCATTGCTTCCCACGACGTGCAGAACCTTGTCGCTTCCTAAAAGGGTTTTTTCGCGGACGAGAGGGGGAATCGCCATGGAGGACCAATAGGTGCAATCGGAATAAGTCATATTGGCATCGACGACTCTTTCTCCGCTCGGCCTAAAAGTAACATTATCCACGTAGAACTCATTGGCACCGTTGAGGCCATAAATTTTAAATAAAAGAGGTCCTGACGAAGGAGTAAAGGTTCCGGTAAAAGTTTGCCATCCCCCGGTTGAAGTGGTTTTAATCAGTTCTCCTGAAGGATTTCCCTGCTGATAAAGTTGGGCGCCGAATTGACCGCTCACGCCATAGATGGAGATGGAATATTGATATTCGACATGGGGAATGAAAGGGAGGCTTTGTTGAATTCCGACACTGTAGCTTCCTTTGAGGTGAAGACGTTTGCTTCCTAAAAAATCGACTTTTTCTTTCAGAGTCGGCGTGCCGATATCGCTCCATGACGAGAGGGAAAGCGATTCCATATTTCCATCCTGGACGGAATTATTTCGAATAAAGGCGACATCACTCGGAGTGAGGAGGAGTCGAGGATGGGAGGATTGAACCGTGAAAGCCGGGGCAGAGGGAAAGAATCCCAGGGTAAAAGCGATCCCCAAAAAAAGGGAGGACATTCTTTGCGGAGTTTTTTCAAAAGATAAATTCATAAAGCACCTCTTCTATTAAAGATAATGTATTAATATATGCATAAATTGTAAATATTGCAACCGCCATCTTTTTCAGGCCCTATTCCCAAGAAGGTTTTGAGAGGAGAAAGAGATTAATTAAGTACAAAAAATATTCTATTTAATATAATAATTGAAATTATAAAAGTAGCTGTTACACTAAATGGCCTCGCAAGAAAACTTGAACCGTGAGAAATACGATGAGATCAAAATCCTTTATTCGAAAATGTGCTTCCTTCCTCGGGAAGCCAACGCTCGGCTGGAAAAAGCTTTCCCCTCTGGGAATAAAAGGGATTTTCTTAGGAAGCCTTTTCATTCAACCGCTTTTTGGATTATTGGATACCTCTACAGGAACCGATGATCAGCGGTTTCTTTCAGGGGCAGATACCGCTCATCCGGTTCAAAATACGGATGCCTCTTTTGTAGGAGCCGGGTATGATTGGTCGACGGTGGGGTGGATCTATAGGCCCGACGCGATTCGAATTCAGAATATTGCTTTAATTACCCCTTTGGAGTCTTATGGAGCAAACCATTATACGCCAAGACTGGGCTACACCGTTAATTTTTTCAATGGAACGGATCTGATTCAAAATACGATGGGATCCCCTCTCTATGCAAACGTGGGCGTCGATATGGAAGTCTCCGCATTAAATCACGCGATGGCAGCAAGTTCGAATGTTTCGATCTCGAGAATTTTGGATATTTCGAGCGGAAATTATGTCGGCCAAGCGGCATTTGTCATGGGAAGCGAAAATAAGACCGAAGGAGAGTTGATCGCGAAAGCTTATATTACAAATGTTTTCAATAGTAGTGTGAATGTTGGCTCAGGACCGGGTTCGACTTTTTCTCAAGCTGAAGGAGGAGATTCGGGAAGTCCCATTTTTATTGCCTATAAGGGACAACTCACTTTGGCAGGCAGTTGGTATTATTCGGGAGGGGGAGGAAGTCCTCTCTGGAATGGGTCGGGACTTGATTCTTCGATCGCGATCAATGCGGCGATTGCACCCACAGGCTATGCACTTCGTTATACCATTTACGATATACCGACCGATACCGCGAATACGGCAAATGTTTGGACCGGTGGTGCGGGCTCGTCTAATTTTGCTTCTGCCGCCAATTGGCAAAAGGGAGTGGTTCCCGGAAATCTTCCGATTGTTTTGGATGCCGGAGCGAATGGAGGTCAATCCACGATCACGCTGAATGCCGATCAAAGTGTCCGAGGAATGCTTTTCCGTCAGAGCACCGGAACAACCGGATTTACGTTCAATGGAACGGGAACGCTTTCGATTGATCGGACCGGAATTCGAAATGAAGATACATGGACCCAAACATTTAATGGAAATATCGCGTTGCTCGGTTCTCAAAATTGGGAAGCGGCAAACGGAAATCTTATTTTTAATGGCAACATCGATAACAAGGGATTCCTTCAAGTCGTCCAAGGGAGCAAAGATACAACCATCAATGGAGTTATTTCGGGAACCGGAGGGCTGGCGAAAGATGAAGCCGGAAATCTTTTTCTCTCCGGTGCGAATAGTTATTCCGGAGTCACCTTTTTGCATAATGGCACCATCCGTGCCATGAATGATAATACCCTTTCAGCAAATTCCATCGTTCAGTTTGATACTTCCAATCCAGTGCTCTTGGATTTGAATGGGAAAAATCAAACCGTGGCCGGAGTTCGATCTGCTCTCGACGGGACTGGAGTCATTAATTTAGGCGGTGCAGCGTTGACGGTGAACGGATCGACCAACACCTCTTATGCCGGGACGATCGTCGGAGCGGGTTCTGTGGTCAAAACGGGCTCGGGAACATGGGAATTAACCGGGAACAATAATGGATTTAGTGGGCAAACGGAGATTAAGGGAGGAACCCTTCGACTCTCTTCTGCCAATGCGTGGTCGACTTCGAGTAATATCAAATTTACTGGATCCAATGCTCTTCCCGATAAAGGAGGAATTTTAGAATTGGGCTATGGCGATTTTACAGGAAATCTTGGAACGGGCGTAGGAGAAATTCAATTTGCCGGGAATGGGGGATTTGGAGCGTATGGAGCGACACGAAGCGTCAATATTGGAAATGATGGAAGAACTTTGCAATGGGGCGTGACTTCCGGATTCATTCAGGCGGGAAGCATTTTGAAATTTGCGGGGTCGACCTCCAACGCCATGTTAGATTTTAAAAATGGGATTGATTTTGCGGGAGCCATTCGGACGGTGGAAGTCAATAATGGGACCGCAGCGATTGATACACGGTTTTCAGGAGTTTTAAGTAATGGAGGATTAAGTAAATGGGGAGCAGGGGTCTTGGAGTTGACCGGCAATAATACGTACACCGGACAAACGCGAATTAATGATGGATCGATCCTGGTGACCTCTGCCAATGGTTTGGGGACAGGAAATCTGACCTTTGAAAATACGGGAGGAGCTCTCGGATTGGGAACTGGAGATTTCACGCGAGGTTTGGGAACGGGCAATAATCAGGTTCAATTCAATGCGAGCGGCGGATTTTATGCCTATGGGGCAAATCGGTCCGTCAATATTGGAGGAGCAGGAGCGAATCTCACTTGGGGCTCAGGAGGATTTATTTCGACGGGCTCTTTGATTCTTTCGGATACGGCTTCAAACGCCACGGTCGATTTTCAAAATGGAATAGATTTGGGAGGAGCTTCCCGAACAGTCGATGTGCGCGATGGCTCTGTGGCGATCGATGCGAAATTAAGCGGAAATCTTTCAAATGGAGGAGTGATCAAAACCGGAACGGGGGTTCTGCAACTCACGGGAAACAATACGTATACGGGAACGACACAAATCAATCAGGGAACGTTATTGATTTCAAATGCGCAATCATTGAGTACAGGAAATTTGAATTTAAATGGAGGTGTTCTTGGAATGGGAACGGGAGATATGACCCGCTCTTTGGGGACGGGAATCAATCAAATCCAACTCAGTGCCGGCGGTGGATTTGCGGCCTTTGGAGCCGATCGAACGGTGAATTTGGGAGGAACAGGAGCTGGGGTGACATGGGGAAGCGGGAACTTTATGAATGGAAATAGCACTTTCTATTTATCCACTGCGACGGCTACGAATACCCTTAATTTTGTCAATGGGATCGATCTTGGAGGAAGTACACGGATTATTTCCGTTGCGGATGGAGCGGCATCGATTGATGCTCGATTGAGCGGCGTTTTGAGCAATGGAGGAATCAAAAAAATCGATAACGGGCTTCTGGAATTGACGGCTGCCAATACTTATACGGGAACGACGGCGGTTTCGGGGGGAACGCTTCGCTTGAGTAACGTAAATGCGTTGTCCGCTTCGACCAACATTGATCTGTTATCCGGAATTCTCGAATTGGGGGCCGGGGATTTTACGCGAAGTGTCGGAATGGGAGCGGGGCAGATTCAATTTCACTATGCCCCTGCCGGTTTTTCCGCCTATGGAGCGGATCGTCTTGTCAATTTGGGAGGGAATGGAAATCAGGTGAAATGGGATGTCGCGACTTTTATCGGTACCGGTTATACATTTTTGCTTTCGAGCAAAACCGCAGATCACATGGTGGAATTTGTGAATGGAATCGATTTGAATACGGTTCAGCAAACGGTCTACGTAGAAAATGGATCGGCCGCCGTGGATGCCCGACTCAGTGGCGTATTGACGAACGGGGGATTAATCAAAACCGGAACAGGGACATTGGAATTGACCGGTGTGAATACGTATTTGGGGGTAACCAATGTGAATGAAGGAACACTTCGGGTGTCGGGCAGTGGAAAATTAGCCACGTCGACCAACGTGGTGATTCAAAGTGGCGCGACTTTTCTCTATAATGCAGCGGGGTCACTGAATAGTGCCGTCACGATCAATGGAGGGTTTTTTCGATATGATGGAGCCGCCGCTTATAATGGAGCTTTGGTGTTTACGAGCGGAACGATTGGAGGATTCGGAAGTTTTAATAACACGGCCATGACTTTGGGTGCGGGACAGACCATCGCTCCCGGAGATAACACCGTGACAGCGTTGTTGCAAACGGGAGCCGAAACATGGAAATCGGGGGGGAGTTATGAATGGACGATTAATTCATTAAGTGGAAGCAAAGGCAATGCGGTTGGATGGGATTGGATTAACATTAACGGAGCGTTGACGCTTCAACTCGACTCCGCTCCCTTTGTCTTAAAATTGGATTCGGTCGGAGTTCTTACCGGATGGAATTCAGCGCAAAATTATACATGGACCATTGTGACAGGAAACTCGGGGGTTACAGGATTCAATACCGCCCAATTTACAATCGATACGACTGCCTTTGCAGATGATAATAGTTTAGGAGGAGGCTCTTTTCAATTAGTCCTCTCGGGAAAAGATATGAACCTGACCTTTAGCGCAGTTCCAGAGCCTGAAACGTTTTGGAGTTTGGCCGTGATTCTGGGCATTTTGTGGTTTTCGAGAAAAAGTTTTATCTCACAGAAGCAGAGAATTTAAAAATTTTATGATCCATATTTCTCGGGCCTCATCGAATCATTTGGAAGATGTCGCCTATCTTTTTGATCTCTATCGTCAATTCTATAGTCAAACACCCGATATTGAAGGAGCCCGTCATTTTTTGCAGAAACGTTTCAAGAACGAAGACTCGGTTATTTTTATTGCTCGGAATTTGCAGCAGGCGCCTCTCGGATTTATTCAGCTCTATCCAGGTCTGTCTTCCGTTTCGATGGGCTCGATTTTTACGCTCAACGATCTTTTTGTCATTTCACCTGCCCGAAGATTGGGAGTAGCCGGGCAGCTGATGGAGGCCGCTACACGTTACGCCCAAGAGGTGGGAGGAATTCGACTGACTTTAAGCACGGCGGTTTCGAACGTGAACGCGCAAAAATTATATGAACGAAAAGGATGGACCAAAGATAACTATTTTTATACGTATCATTTTTCGGTTAAAAAGTGAGCCGAGTGCTTGAGAGAGGCTTTTTAATGCCGAAAGGTAACGGAATATCCGATTTCTGTATGATCGGAAAAGGTCAAAAGTTGAACTCGTTTCCAATTGACGTCGGTGACTTTGGAGATGCGAAAGTAAATCGAATTATTTTCGGCGGACCGAAAATCTTGGAGTGTTAATTTAGATCCTTCTTCAGCATCAAAAATAATTTCTCCGCCAAAAGTGGGGCAAATGAGCGTTTGTCCGAAAAACGATTGATCAAAGGCTTTTTCCACAGGGACGACGGTTTCTTTCCCTTTTAAATCAATCATTTTGACCGTCTTATCTTTGAGATAAGCGATCGGAAAACTAATAATGAATCCTCCGGGATAAGTCCACGGACCGTCTTTCTGAGGAGTCAGGGAGGCATGCACCAGAAAACGTTCTTTTTCAGGAACGGCTTTGATGGTGGTTTCGAATTTAAGAGTCTCTGCGTTCTTTGTTTTGGTTGTGAGAAAACCACCCGCTTGGATTGTCGTGGGATCGACGGAGACCACGGAGACATCGCGTGGAGGATAAAATTGTTTATAAATACAATCTTCTGATCCCATCTGACTTTCGTCACCACGGCTGGCTTCCAAAACCGCCGCACCGGAGATCACGACATCATCAATACTGACGCCGGCAACAAACCCTTCGGCACGAGTTAATCCGATCCCGAGATGCGGACCGCTGGCGAGATCCTCCTGTTTGGGAGAGGCTTGAAGTAAAATGGCAGGAAGAAGAAACAGGGCCCCATAAATAATCGATCGAATGTGAGTGCTCATCAATAAGTCCCTTTCTTTTTTAGGAAGACATGGAATCCACCAGGACCCTTTTAAGCTATCATTTACGCCGGCAAAAACAAGGGCTTAAGTTTTAATACAAAAAGTAAACTAAATCTTGACGCCTCACGAATCGAAGAGAATCTTTTAAGAAGTTTTTTGATTATGAAAAAAGAATCCCTCCGATTTCGTCAGATCCACCTCGATTTCCATACTTCCCCTTTCATTCCATCGATTGGGAAACAATTTCAGAAAAAACAATGGCAAGAGACTTTAAAGAGAGCCTCCGTGAATTCGATGACCTGCTTTGCCAAATGTCATCATGGATGGAGCTATCATCCGACGGCTGTGGGAAAACAACATCCGCATCTTGGTTTTGATTTATTGAGAGCGCAATATGAGGCCTGCAAAGAAATTGGAGTGAATGTTCCGATTTATCTTTCAGCAGGTGTGGATAATCTCGCGTCCGAAGAACATCCGGAGTGGAGAGAAATCGGACCTGAGGGATCCTATTTAGGATGGTGCACTTCTCCATTGAAGGCGGGCTTTCATAAAATGGATTTTCACTCTCCCTATTTGGATTATCTCTGTGATCAGATTCGGGAAGTGGTCCGGCTTTTTCCGGAGGGTGATGGAATTTTTCTCGATATCATCACTCAGTATTCCAGTTGTTCCCGATGGGGAATGGAGTACATGAAGAAAAATGGGCTCGATCCGAAAAGCGAAAAGGATCGAAAAGTTTCAAGCGAGGCCGCTCTTCAAAAATATTATGAACAAACGACGGCGGCGGCGAAGAGCTTGCGTGCCGAGATGGCGGTTTTCCATAATTCCGGTCATATTCAACGAGGACGACGAGATCGAGTCGCTTTTCAGACGCATCTGGAATTGGAATCATTGCCAACAGGAGGATGGGGCTACGATCATTTTCCGGAAGGGGCTTCCTATGTGGCGAATCTAGGAAAGTCCTACTTAGGGATGACCGGAAAATTTCATACGACGTGGGGAGAATTTGGGGGACTTAAACATCCGAATGCGTTGCGTTACGAATGTGCCGCGATGCTGGCCTTTGGGGCACGATGTAGCGTAGGGGATCAACTTCATCCCGAAGGAGCATTGGATCAAGGGACCTATGAAGTGATTGGAAGTGCCTACCGAGAAGTGGAATCGAAAGAAAAATGGTGTGAAGGAGCGAAACCCGTTGCTCAAATTGCCGTACTTTCGAGTGAATCCGAGCATCCGGAAACCGTCATGAACAATGCGCCGGATACGGGAGTGACTCGAATTCTTTTGGAAGAGCATCATTTTTTTGCTCTGATTGATCGTCAGAGTGATTTCACTTCTTACGACGTACTTATTTTACCCGATGATATTCGAATTGATTCTGAATTAAAAACCAAACTGGATGCCTATCTCGCACAAGGGGGGAAACTTTTTCTCACCGGCGAAAGCGGGTTAAATAAAGAAGGATCTGGGTTTGCATTTGATATCGGAGGAGAATGGGACGGACCAAGTGAGTTTCACCCCGACTTTATTTTTCCAAAAGAAAACGTGAGACCTTCTTTTTGTCATACGCCTTTTGTTGTTTATACTCGATCTCAACGGATTCGCGCCACGACGGGAATGAGTCTCGGAGAAGTTTACGATCCATATTTTAATCGAGACTACGATCATTTTTGTAGTCATCAACATACGCCGCCAAAGCCTGATCCCAGTGGCTATGCCTGCGGTCTTTCTCATCAAAATATTCTTTATCTCGCACACCCTGTTTTCACCTCATATCGGGCTTATGGACATGTGCTCTGTCGCGAATACGTCGGAAAATCACTGCGACTTCTTTTGGGAGATCGAGCAAGAGTTCAAACCAATTTACCATCGACCGCCCGTGTGACTTTAACTTATCAGGAAGAGAAAAAGAGATGGATCGCGCATCTTCTCTACGCCAATACGGTTGGAAGAGGGGGAGCGCTTTCGATGAGTGGAGGAAATGTCGATACCACGGGGAAGAACGTCGAAGTGATTGAAGAATTGATTCCTCTTCGAGAGAAACACATTTCGGTGATCTTTCCTCGACCAATTTCTAAAGTGACTTTAGAGCCACAGGGAGTGGAATTGATTTCACATCTGAATCAAGATCGAGTCGAAGTCATAATTCCTGAATTTGAATGTCACCAGATGGTGGTGTTTCAAGAATAATACTTCTTCTTTCGTAAAATAGACTTTTGAGAAACGGCTTTTGTTAATAATTTCGAAAACGATTTCCTCAAAAGGACGATATAAGTTCTTTATCGGAGACTTTATTCGACGATATTAATATCTGGATTTTCACCCGTGATGGCAATCAAGATGGGAATGGCTTGTCCTGTTGATTCTGCACGGATCGATTTAATGATTTTTCGAGGAGAAGGATTTTTCCAAACAGAACTGTAAAGCCCACGCGAGTTTTTCACAAAGGCGACTTGGCCTGCGGGCAAGGAGTGAGGATTATACCAATCCGCCATATCGATCCCATTTTTCGGCTCGTAAATCACTTCGCTACCATCCTCATAGCGAATGACATATCGAATAATAGCGACTTCGCCTTTTTGAACCCACATGGATGTATGTAAGAAATGAAGAGCTCCCAAACATTTTCCAACAGAGATTTCCCCTGATTTTTCAGGAAAGGCTTCGCGAGTGGGCCCTTTTAAAACCAAACAGGATTTTCCTTCATTTTGCTCCGGATTGATGATTTGAAATGGAACAAATCCTTCTAATGTGGTTTTTCCCGTTGGGAGATCTCGCATATCTTCAGCTCCATAATCTGTCCATCCTCCTTTTCCATCCCCTGCTGTTTCATCCGTGAAGCTTTGATTGACGGCTTTGGAGAGGTCAATGAAAGTCGCATCTTCTTCTTTTAGAGAAATGATTTTAGAAGTGCTTGAGGTTGCATTTAATTCTTGAGCAAAAGCAGAAAGCTCATCTCCGAGAATATACTGAAGGGTATTCTCGATATAACGAGTGATCGTTCCATCGATCCCAAAATTTTTGGTATCGATCATCGAAATGAGGCTTTCCCCTTTTCCGATGCGAAGATCGCTAATCAGACTTTCAATATTCGCTGTTTCGCCTGAATTTTTATCAACACTGCCGATGGCAAGAGCGCTTTCGTTAATGGAAATATTTCCAACATTCAGGCCTCCCGGTGGATTATCCCAAACCATATCGGAATCAAATCCCTTAAAAATTGGATGGGAGGGACGGAGCATTTCAATCAAATCGACACTTCCGCGACGTTGAACAAAGGTTCCATGAGACCAAGGAAGATCTCCGGGCTTACTTTGTTCGAGGCAGAGGAGTCGACCTCCCGCTGTGACCCATTCCCGAATCTTATCTCCTTCGAGACGAATATCGAGGTCGAGCGAATTAATTCCAATAATCAGTACGTCGAAATCATTCAAAGTCGAAAGCTTTTTAAGCGGAGTGGCCTCAATTCCCAATTTTTTGATAAGCGCAACGGTGGAAAGAGCGGAAGTCGTGTCATAGATGGCCACTTTTTTCGCCGAGGGAAAATGAGTGATTCGATCGGCAGCGGAGAGAAGCGAAAGATCGTAATGGTTGCTGCTGATCACCTTTTC